>CAJQQR010000278.1 GCA_905480545.1 uncultured Pirellulaceae bacterium | reverse complement strand
ACTTTGTCATTCAATATTTCGACACCGATTTGAACGTGGCCGATCATCTGCCCTTCATCGGTATAGGCAAGCTCACGTTCGTAAGCCAATTCACGAACTTTTCCGATATCGTGCAGAAACACACCCATCATCAAAAGGTCTTTATCGACGTAATCATAATGGTCACCCACAAAGCTGGCGATCTTCATCATGCTGACGACATGCGACAACAAACCGCCGTTGTAGGCATGGTGATTCTTAATGCCTGCTGGAGCACTCTGGTAATTTGCCATCAACCCGTCGTCAGAACTGAACACAGCCAACAGCGATTTAATCTCTTCATCAGCAATCTGGCCCAACAAATCAAACAGCTCGCGATTTAGCCCCTCAACCGCTTCTACCGTCAATTGAACAAAGTCTTCTTCGCGAACGAAATTGGCATCGACATTTTCAATGCTGGTAATAATCAGTTGCATATTCCCGTTATAAAACTGGGTCGTGCCGTCAATAGTCAGATAGTCACCCGATTCAAATTTGCTGGTGATTTTCTCGTTGGCATTCCACAGCATGCCAGTCAAGGAACCAGTCCGATCAACCAATCTCAACTGCAAATAAAGATTACCGGAACGATTAGCACGGACTTGCTTGTCAGCAACCAAAAAAATCTGGCTGAGCGTCGTGCCTTCTGACAGCTGATTAATAAACTTACGGGTCATCGTCGAGAATCTTCTCCAGGAATTAATAAGCCCGAAATTTTAGATTCAAATTCATTTAGGAACAAGCTAGGTGCATTTCACCAAATGGAGATCAGCAACGAAAAAAGCACCACCAAACGCACGTCACCGGAGACTTTTCTACGGCACCGCCCTTCCCTTTCAGCCAACACCGACTTGCTCTTTCCCACCAAAACACGGCTCAGACGAGACGGCTTTCACTGAATCGCAATCGTCTGCTGCAGCGGAATCAGCACGTTTTCAATCAGATAGGAATCGGCAAAAGTAACGCAATTCTCCAATATCCGATCAAATGCTGCTGCATAGGATTCACCGGCAGGTAGGCTTCCGACGTGCCGAGCCGTTAAAAACACCCCAATGTTTTCATCGCCATACTCGCCCGTACGGACATGGTGAGCTCCCGTTTTAGTGTCAATCGACAAGCGAATTTGAGTTTTGCATTCGTCATCTAGGGCGAATTGCACGGATGGCTCGTAATCGATCGGAACGGCGCCAGGAAATTCAGATATTTTCTCGAGCGACGGTGCCCACCCAAGTGCCTCGGCGACAATCGCATTGTGATTCCCCGTGTAGGCAAAATCGAACCCAAACGTCACATTGAAACTGTCGCAGTCGAGCGGACTGGTAGAGAGAAAATACGGGATCAATTCTGCGATTTTACGGTGTTTCACTACGGCTTGGTCGAATTCCGTCGGATTCATTTGCCCGAAAGCGACCCGCTTTGGCTCGACCGTCGTCCAGCGATAGCCACCATCAACTTTCTTCTGTTCGAGCACATACTCGCCGCTGCCACGCGAATAAAAATTCTGCATCTCCGGAAAGTGCTTTTGCAACTGCTCGAAAAACCCCATTACGGTTTCCCGATTCGATGGCAACTTCATTTCGGTATTCAGGCCAACATTGAAATAGAATTCGTCAGCGTAATCGTGATACCTTGCCATTTACTTGATTCCCCTCACAACGCCATTTAATGAATCGGTAACGCTTCGCAAACTCGCTGTATCCCGAGTTTCCCACCCCATGTATGGATTGCTATTTTAGACGGAATCGTGACTTAGGGCAAAACTTGGGCTGACCGCTTCCCGCCTGATGATGCCCCAGCCGAATCCCCGAAAATCATATCGAATTGAGTGATTATCCTGCTCCCCTTAGTGAGACGCAGGAACACCAATGGCTGCCAACAAAAAAAGCCCTTCTTTTCGAAGAGCTTATGAATTCCATTGCGTTTTGATTTCGAAATGCGATCCGCATTCAGCTGAACAACAACCCCGTTAGGCAGAAGCTTTCGTGTTCAACTTCTTTTTTCGACGACGATAAACAACGAAACCAATCCCAGATGCCGCAAGCAAACCCATGAATGTAGGCTCGGGAACGGCGTGAAAAGTGAAACCAGCGAATCGGGCGCTACTAGGATCGAGACCTCCGCCGAAAGCAAGCGTATACGTCGAATCCTTCTCGGCCCAAACTGCGCGATCATAGTTCACATCAGTTATTGGCGTTAGTTCAAACTCCTGTTTTGAACCATCACCCGTGAAGGTGAACGTACCGACGCCCCCGCTTTCGACGTAGTTCACGCCAGAGTCGTAAGTAAAAGCCGCAAACCCTTTTCCGGCAAAACCCGCGGACTGCAGGGTAAACGTCTCTCCGGTGTCCAACCCAGAGAAAGCAATTTTATCGAAAACGATGGTGTTTGCCCCTCCGGTCGGGTCTTCAACGGACAAGCTGAAATCAATTTCTTCTCCTAAGCCTTCGGAAAAATTAAATTCGTTGTCTGAATCACCGAAATTTCCACCACCAACACCCAGCCCGTACGTGCCGCTGCCACCCCCTGGGTCGATGTTGCTATAAATCCCCGTCGCTTCTACCAGTTCGGCGTCCATCCCGGTGCC
>CAJQQR010000277.1 GCA_905480545.1 uncultured Pirellulaceae bacterium | reverse complement strand
TCCCAATTTAAACAAACCACCGTTACCTGAACTATTGAGTGTCGCACTGAAAAACAGCGTCCCATTCACTTCGGTGAAATTACGGGGAGAACTGCTGTCGGAACCGGGTCGAATATCCTTGACCAACATCGTGCCTGCGCTCGTCCCGTCACTCTTCCAAAGCTCATTTCCGTTGGTACCGTCATTGGCACGGAAAAACAGCGTCCCATTCACTTCGGTAAAAGAACTGGGATAACTGCTGGAGGAACCGGGGTTAATATCCTTGACCAACATCGTGCCTGCGCTCGTCCCGTCACTCTTCCAAACCTCTCGGCCGTTATTTACGTCAAAAGCAGTGAAGTACATCGTATCATCAATGACGAAGAAATCATCTGGATCCGAGGACGGATTGCCGATAGACGAAGTGATACTGGCGATTATTTCCGGGGAAGCATTTAACAGTGTCCGGTCTTCCAAAACTTCCATGCGGATTTTGCGGGTCTTGCGTGGCATTGACGAGCTTTCTTTAAAACGGACATTCTCGAAGGCAAAGTAGGTTGGCCGCAAAAAATAGCCGGCCCCAAAAAACGGTTCTCGACTGGCAGACCAATCGGCGAACTACCTACCCCTTGTGGGGTATTGGTAATAGAATTCAATCAAAATTCAACCTTTGATCCACCCTATTCAAAAAAACACCTTCACCGTTATTGAGAGACCGATTTCACAATGCCAATTCTCGGAGCACACATGTCCATCGCTGGTGGATATTATAAATCGGTTGGACTTGCGAAAGCCGCTGGCTGCGAATGCGTTCAGCTTTTCACCAAGAACAATAATCAATGGAAAGCCAAACCGATTACCGAAGTCGATATTGCCAAATTCAAAAACGCCCTCGATGAAAATCAGATTGCATATCCGATGTCCCACGCGTCGTACCTAATCAATATGGCCAGTCCAAACGAAGAACTTCGCGAGAAATCAGTCGACGCATTTGTAATTGAACTGGAACGAGCAGAAATGCTGGGGATCCGCTACGTCGTTATGCATCCAGGGTCATTCACCACCAGTACGGAAGAAG
Organism: uncultured Pirellulaceae bacterium; assembly: GCA_905480545.1. Taxonomy (GTDB): domain Bacteria; phylum Planctomycetota; class Planctomycetia; order Pirellulales; family Pirellulaceae; genus JABAAE01. The sequence goes on along the minus strand of CAJQQR010000277.1, from coordinate 3,425 downwards.
AAGGACTGGAAAAAATTGCGAAATCACTTGACGAAGTCCACTGCCGACTGCCCAATGCGACGTCACAATGTTTGCTTGAAAACACGGCCGGCCAAGGCTCAAATCTGGGAAACCAATTTGAACATTTGCAAGCAATCATCGAGCGAGTTAAATCACCGGAGCGACTGGGAGTTTGCTTTGATACGTGTCATGCGTTCGCTGCAGGATACGCGATGGCAGAAAAAAGTGAATATCAAGCAACCATGGCGAAAATTGAAAACACGATTGGAACCGAACGAATCAAGGCGTTTCATTTGAACGACAGCAAAAAGCCGTTTGGATCACGCAAGGATCGTCACGAAGCGATCGGAAAAGGTGAAATGGGAATCGAACCCTTCCGAAATCTTTTGAATGATGATCGATTCAAAAATGTGCCGATGTATATGGAGACGCCTAAAGAATCGAGCAATGGAGTTGAGTGGGATATCGAGAACTTGGCGACGCTGCGAAGCCTGATCGCGTAATTTGGAAAAACGCCACTTCGCTGTCTTTTGACTGAATCGATTGTTTCGCTGGTACTTTAGAAATCAGCCAATCATTGTTACGATATTGAGTCGGTGCAAACTAGCAACAACTCAAAATCCAGATCGAATTTGGGCGAAAAAATGGCAACAAACGAACCTCTAAATCGTAAACTTCGCATGGCATTGGTCGGTGGTGGCCAAGGATCTTTTATCGGACGCGTTCACGCAACAGCGGCGGTGCTCGACAATCGCGCTGCATTGATCGCCGGAGCCCTGTCATCCAATCCAGAGCGTGCCAAAGCGTCTGCACCGGACTACGATATCGCCGAAGATCGTGCCTATACGTCGATTGGTGAGCTGATCGAAAAAGAACTGGCACTTCCTGAAGACCAACGAATCGACTTTGTTTCTGTAGCGACACCCAACCATACACACTTTGAAATTGCAAAGGCGGCAGCGGAAGCCGGGTTTAATGTCATTTGCGACAAACCACTAACATTCGATCTCGCTCAGGCAGAACAACTGGGTAAAGTCGTGGACGATTCAGGCGTCGTATTCGCCGTCACCCACAATTACACCGGTTATCCGCTAGTTCGTCAGGCTCGGGAGATGATTTTGAGCGGCGAACTAGGCGAGATCCAAGCAGTCCGAGCCAATTACATTCAAGGCTGGCTACGTACTCGATTGGAAACAGAAGACCAAAAACAGGCTGCTTGGCGCACCGATCCAACGAAGAGCGGTGCAGCCGGTTGCTTTGGCGACATCGCGACCCATGCGTACAACTTGGGACGCTACATGACCGGGCTGTTGCCTGAAAGCATTAGCTGCCATTTGAGAACTTTTGTTGAAGGACGTGCCCTCGATGACTACGGCACAGCAATCATCAAATACGAGAATGGTGGACTGGGAACGGTCACGGCTTCACAAATCAGTCATGGTCGTGAAAACGACGTGACCATTGAGATCGATGGGACCAAGGGAGCGATCCAATGGCGACAGGAGAATCCAAATGAAATGATCGTTCGCCAAAATGGTGAACCGCACAAAATCTACACTCGCGACCCAAACGCCCCGTTCATCAATGCAAGCGGCGCAGCCGCATGCCGACTGCCAAGCGGGCATCCAGAAGCGTTTTTCGAAGCCTTCGCCAACGTGTATCGCTCAGCTTATGATGCGATGTGCCTGCGAGCTTCAGGTCAAGAATTTGAAAAAACCGATACCATTTACCCCAATGTCAACGATGGCATTGAAGGCATGCACTTTATCGAGCAATGTGTCGCCAGTAGCAAAAACGATGGTCAGTGGCTGCCGCTATCGCACCAACGTGCTCGAAAGTAAACCCAAGGCCACCTTGATTAAAACTCACCACTTCAATTGGTTCTACCTAAAGAATTTAAGATGGATTCTGAAATTACTGATCGTGCAAATGCGATTCAAAAGCGAATAACTCAGTTACGAGACTCTCTTTGACTACGACGGCAAAAAGGAACAAGTAGCTGCGATTGAAGAAAAAATGGCGGCGGCTGGCTTTTGGGACAACCAGGAAAAAGCACAGGAAGTTGTTGGGGAGCTAAAGTCACTGAAAGTGATCATGTCACCATTAGAATCTGCGTTAAGCTCTGCGGGTGACCTCGATGCGTTGATGGAAATGGCGGATGAAGATCCATCGATTGCTGATGATGTCACCAAAGAAGTTGAGTCACTTGAAACCATCCTGAATGACCTGGAATTAAAGTCGCTGTTGAACGGGCGCCACGATGGATGTGGAGCGATCATGACCATTTACGCTCGGGATGGCGGCACCGACGCGAACGACTGGGCCGATATCATGCTGCGGATGTACACGCAGTGGGCATCCGCAAACGACTATTCTGTCGACCTGATCGACCGCAGCGACAATCAGGAAGCCGGAATCAACAATGCCACCATCGTCGTCCGCGGCCCGATGGCCTATGGCTACCTCAAAGGGGAAACTGGCATGCATCGCCTGGTGCGAATCAGCCCCTTCAACTCTGAAGGGAAACGCCAAACGAGCTTCGCGGCGATTTCAGTTTCGCCAGAGGTCGCAGACACGATTGATGTTGAAATTGACGAAGCCGATGTAAAAACGGACACTTATCGAGCAAGTGGTGCCGGCGGCCAACATGTGAACAAGACGGACAGCGCGGTTCGACTAACCCACCTTCCAACCAACACCGTCGTCTCATGTCAAAATGAGCGCAGTCAGCACAAAAACAAGGCAACGGCTTGGAAGATGCTTCGCAGTCGCATCGCACGACTCGAAGAAGAAAAACGCGAAGCCGAACAGGCGGCCAATTATCAATCTCAGGCCAAGACGGGGTTTGGCGCACAAATTAGAAATTACTTTATGCATCCAGACCAACGCGTCAAAGACGCGAGAACCGGTTTCCAAATGGGAAACCTTCACGCCGTGTTGGATGGCGACATCCAGGGCTTTCTTGACGCAGTATTGCAGTGGCGCGTCAAATCTGGAGAGTAAATTGGACCGATTAGAAATCAAAAAAAACGATGTGGCAGTCTCAGTTTCATTCGAAAAGCTGCCGGATCGTTTCTCGCATCAAATTGAATTTTTAAATCCAAAAAAGAAAACCGCCTTAGTGTCGGAAGAAGGCTCAAGCGAGCAAATTTGGCCGGCCTCCCCTGCCCTTCAGGAGCTTCATTTTGAATCGAGGACAGAGAGTGATGTGTTGCTTGCGGTGGGCATGGCAGGGGATTCACACTATTCGTTGAGCGTTGAATCCAACCGTATTAACGAACTGCGATTTCAGTTCGCTTGTCGATTCAAGAAACAGCCGGAGTTTATCGGCTCTTCCTACCAAGTCATTCAAGCTACCGTCGGCGATACAGCGGCTAACGATTCCATTGAAATCAATCTGCTGGAAAACGAGTTCTTTGAAATTG
>CAJQQR010000276.1 GCA_905480545.1 uncultured Pirellulaceae bacterium | reverse complement strand
GTCCGGATGATTATCGGCAAGGTTGTCGAGCACTTTGTGGATGGCTTCATTCATCATGCGGTAATTCAAGCTGGCATTTTTTTTAATCGCGTCTGCCTTGTCGCCCGACTTTTCTTTTTCATTCAGTTCGTAGGCACCAGCGGAGGGTGGTCGGAAATTGTAATTGAGAGATTTGCCACCCCATGAGGTTTTGATTAGCAAGATCGGGCCATCCACTTTGTTTGCGATCGAAAGACCGAAGCCGTACTCCGGACCAATTTTTTTCCCGTCGCCACCATAACCGACCCCTAGCTTGCCGGATCTCTTGTTACCATCCGCAATCGAGTTGATGTAGACCCGATCGGAAACCATGCAAGCGGAAGAGATTTTTTCTTTATAGGCCTCATGCTCGTCTTTTAGCGTTTTTACTTTTGCTTCGAGTGCAGTTTTCGCTGGCCCCGCTTTCATTGCCTTCAGCTTATCATTGGAGATACCGCCAGTCAGTTCATCGAGATTTCTACCGCGGTCCAACTGTTCTTCAAGCGTTTTTTGAGAAAGTTTGCCGTTCTTGTCGAATACCAATTGGATAAGTTTTTGGTCACGGGGATTATCGGATTGATAAAGGGTGGCGATCGTGTGCGCCCTAGCGTGACCGACCATATTTGACTGGCCCGCCAAGATGAATATCTTCAGCGGTTCCCCAGCAAACATCGGGGTGGCGTTCGAAAAGATCAAAGCCGCCACCAATACAAGGCAACCTTTCGTTATCAAGCTACGGTTCGTCATTTTTGTTCTTTCGGAGGATTGAAGTTAACGGGTGTCATTGTGCAGGATTCAAATTATTGATTCCAACAATTTCAAAATGCCTTTTTCTAATACAGCTCTAACTCCATTTCTAAACCTGAACCATATTCGTTTTGCCAAGTCAGAAAATCGCTAGTTAGCCAGTTTTTGCCCGTCACCGGATTCGCCCGTCATTGTAAGAATATTGGTTATTCAGATGGTCGGACTGGTGGTCAGGCAAACAGCCGTGTCGAAACAAATCTAATCAGCCAGCGGCGGGATTTCGCAAAAATTGGTGCGTTTAGAAAGTCAGGTTATCAATCAGTGTTGGTTGCTCCGCTGTCACTTGGTCATTGCACCTCGAAACACTTGAGCTTCTTCAATGGCGGCGGACACCAGTGAAGAATATCTTAACACGGCGCGACCACCGAGTCGCGGTACTTCCTAGTTTGTGTGAGCCTTGTTGATGCAATTTCTGGCGAGCTGTAAATGATTGACGTGCCATAATGCACTAACAAGTGTGGCTCATTCCTGACGGCGGCGTGAGTCCTTTGTTGTCGCGCGTTGCACGCATCCATCTTCGATGTGAAACTCCGAAGCAATTATTTAATTTCTATGTTCGTCTCACCGGATGAAAATGCGTAAGTAACACGTTGGCTTCAGCATTTTATAGAGGGTTTATTGGCGTTGATTTGCCGGTGAATTGTATTTGTCCAAAAGTCTCAAGTAGCAATGCTGAAAACGACCAATCAGTCAACTTTCCACACTGCCGAACCTTGAATTTTAAGTTGGCAACGCTGTTCCCAAAAATCTTCATGCTTTTCCCACCACTTTTCGGCCTTTGATTTTCAGCGTTAAGTCGCGTTTCGTAGGCGATGAAAGATCTTTTTGCAAAATTGGTACGATCGGCTATTGCAAACTATTCAAAATAAAGCATCATATTGATATTGAGACTCAGTCTTAATAAACAGCAGGGAATTGAAAGGGAAGTTGATGCGAAAAGATAAATCAGGGTTTACGTTGGTCGAATTGTTAGTGGTTATTGCGATTATTGGCATTTTGACGGCGATATTGCTTCCCGCGGTGCAAGCGGCACGGGAAGCTGCGCGCCGAATGTCATGTACCAGCAATTTACGGCAGATCGGCATTGCCACGCACAACTATGCAACGGTCTTCAAGCAGTTCCCACCGGGTGCGATTTTTGACCCGACGGACCCGACCAGTAGCTGGTCTGTTCAGGCCCGGCTATTGCCGTTTTTCGAGATGGGAAATGTATTTGGTATTATTGACTTCGACCAGGGCTACCAGGCTTCCCCTTCTGTTGCTCCGATGCGTATGTCGCTGCTGCAATGTCCTTCTGAAGCTCGCAGTGAGGTTCGGAGAAACGATGCCGGAACCGCAATCCATCACCCTTTGAATTACGGAATGAATATGGGGGTCTGGTTTGTTTATGACCCCAATCGAAACATGGGTGGACAGGGTGTGTTCTTTCCCAATAGTCGAACCCGATTTGCATCTGTACACGATGGCTTAAGCAACACTATTTTTGCTTCTGAGGTTAAGGCGTTCACACCCTATTTCCGAGATTCCGCGTTAGACATGCCAGATCGCCCAAATTCCTTCGATGATTTGTGCGGGATAGGAAGTTTTAAACAAACGACTGGTCATACCGAATGGGTAGATGCTCGTGTCCATCAAACTGGCTTCACGAGTTGCTTCCCTCCAAATTTCCGATCGAGCTGCGAGGTCAACGGTCAATCATTCGATGCAGACTGGACAAGCTACAGAGAAGGTAAGTTACCCGCAGCACCAAATGCAAACTCAACCTACGCAGCCGTAACGTCTCGAAGTTATCATCCCAATATCGTCAACTCACTGATGGGTGACGGTTCGGTTCGGGCTATTTCAGACGAGATCAATTTGGAGGTCTGGCAGGGATTAACAACGCGAAGCGGCGGAGAAATCGTTAGGGTTCCCGAATAAGAATCGGAACAGCGTCGTGCTTCTTTTGCCCTTTGGTGCATTTCTGTGTGAACTACCGTATTTCAAGTACTGTATTTCAATTACCGGTCTGTTGATATTCGTTTTCGCAGTCGAAAAATGCTGCGTACGACGGACGAAAACGAAAGAGGAAAAAGGAACATTTTAGATTTTTGGAAATCTAAAATGTTCCTATCATTATCGATTCGAGAGGGTTTTACTCGCCCGTTCCGCCTTGCCATCCATCAGTTTGGAATGGTGCGGCTGGCAGGCCTGCACCATTTACCAGATTTGGGTTACAGGTCTTGTGCCAGCCGAAACGAACGTGCTTGGGTTTATCAATTCCTTCGGCATGGACAATGACGGTATCCCCGTCGATTACGGCTTGGGCTTGCACAAACTTGTTGTCAGATCCAGCGATCGTAAACTCGCTTAGTGGTTTGCCATCTCGAGCGGCCAATCCCTTCGCATGTGCGAATCGAACTCGAACCTTGGTGCCTTCAACTTCTTTGGATTTGTAGAGTGGACCCGAGTAGACTATTTTGCGACCGTAGTTTTTGGCTAAGGCCCAAAGGGCAAGTCGGCGGCCGACAACTTGTTTGCTCTTAGGGTGAATGTCCGCAATGTTGTCGATCGCATCGGTAATCACTGCCATGCCCGTGTTGGGCAGCGTAAGTGACTTCGTTTGGGCTTCCCAGAGCTTTGGTAGCTCACCCGCCGCATAACGCCCAGACCAGGGTCCGATATGAACGTAGTAAAACGAAAGCTCATTGTTTCCCCACGCCGACCGCCAATCGTCGATTAGTTGTTTTTTCATTTCGTGGTACTTAAGCCCCGCCGTGCTCAACACATTGGACTCGCCCTGATACCAAATCACTCCGCGGAGCGAAAGCGGTGCCAGGGGATAAATCATCGCGTTGTAAAGCACCGCACCTTTACCGTTGCTGGGCGTCCATGGCTCGATCTTGGTCCCGCCCCAACTGCTGGCGATGATGCCAACCGGGACATTGAGTTTTTGTTGAAGTTCACGGGCAAAATAGTAGGCCGTTGCGGAGAATCCCGGGATGGTCGCAGGGCTGCACTCTTGCCATTGGCCGACAACGTCTTTCGCTGGCGTGTTGCTCCGCGCACGTTGCACTTTGAATAGGCGAATTTTCGGATGGCTGGCGGCAGCAATTTCCTTGGCGGCGTCTTTTGCTGCTCCGACATTCCATTCCATATTGGACTGACCAGAACCAAGCCAGACCTCTCCGATCAGGATGTTCTTCAATTCAATCTGGTTTTTTCCTTTGACAGTGAGCGTCAGGCTTTTGCCATCGGCTTTTCGGGAAGGAAGTTCGACTTGCCAATCGCCCTTGTCGTCGGCTTTCGTCGCGGCAGTGGCTCCGTTAAGGTCAACCGTAATTTCCTCACCAGCCGTAGCCGCCCCCCAAATCTTGATCGGTTGTTCTTGTTGTAAAACCATGTTGCTGCCGAAAATCTTTGGGAGCGTGACGTCGCCGCGCGCAGCTTGTGGAGAAGTCAGAAAAACTAAGCCGAGCGCGATGCCTAAGAACCGAGGAGCCATGTTGAGACCTTGCGGGTATATAGAAAATGGGGGGAATGCTTTAAGTGCACGCATTGTAGTTGGGCGGCACTTGTGTCGAAAGCTGGAGTTCTTCTCAAAAGTTGATAGATTTTCATAGGCCCATGCCGGCCGCACAAGGTTGACTAGTATTGCAAATGTCGTATCGTTCTCTGGCTTCCAATTTTGAAGTTTCTGGCCACCGTAAAACGCAGCGGTTAATGCAGCCTTTGACTCGGCAATTGCTCGGTGTGCACCTTCGCGGATGTGGGCCTCTCCCCGTCTCTAGTGCATTTCTCTAGGAGTGACTTTCCGTCCGAAGTCGCAGACTGGGCATTCGTCTCGCTTTCATCAACCGGTTCTCCGCTTTTCAAGTAAAGTCTCAGGACCAGAAACCCAAACTACCAGCCGATACCTTCCGCGACTGGACCATGCTTTTTCGTGTGTTCTTCACTCGCTTTGTCTTTGCCCATGCGATGCTCCAGGTTTAGCCGAATGCGATCATTGACAGGGGGGCAAGCCGCACAGGCTCCCCAGAAAACATTGCTGGCGGATTCCCACGTGATGTCCAAAGCTGTTCAGGCGTCAAAGCGAGTCATCTCGCCACCTGCGTTACATGTAAACACCGGTCAGGAGCAACGGTTCTGCGGGGCTTCGCGCAAACGACTTTATGCCTTTTGCTGATCAGTTCTTCCGTTTCGCGGTATTCGCCTTGTTGCCGTTGCATTTTCTCCACACGTGAAAGACTCTGTCCGGCTTCTTTTCCCAAGAGTCGCACCGCTAGGCCCCTCTGCGAAGTACCGTGTTGCCGCGTGTCAACTGTTTTGACCTACGAATCGTGGGTGGACTCCTTCGTGCGAATCCGGATTAACGCAGTCAGCATCAACAGCGTCAATGACACGCTCAGTCAGGACTTTGTCAAAATAAGAAATCTAGCAAACAGATCAGGGGTTAACCGCAGTCGTTGCAATGTCCACGTAACAAGATTTCAGTAATCTCACCAAATTGCTTGCTTTGTTTAACGCTTCCCGCAGTCAATTTGACCTCGTCGATGCATGAAACATTTCCACAATCAACGCAAACGAAATGAGGATGTGCCGAGCTTTCGTGCTCGTCCTCTTTAACAACCTCAAATCGCCAAACATGGTCGCCTAATTCTGCGCGTCTCAGTAAGCCAACTGTCACCAAATCGTTCAGGTTTCTGAAAACGGTTGCTTTGTCGATGCCTTGACCGTCAAGTTGTTCGGCAACTGCGGCGTGAGTCAACGGTGAGTTTGATTCATTTAAGAGCCGCAGTGTTGCCATCCTTGCCGGTGTGGCGCGTAGCCCAGATTTTTGTATGGCCAGCTTGATCGTTTTCGCGTTAACTTCATTCATTGCATTTGCGTTTGCAGTTGGTAAGACATGTCTGCTGCACGAGAGCAGTTCTTTATACCATGAGCGACAATTTTTGTCACGTATTCACCTCTATAAAGAGCTTCGCTTCAGAAGCCTCTGAATGGTTTTGCCAGGCATTGAAGGAATTAATTTCGCTGCACGAGTGCCAACTGTTACGAGACTTCTTCTCGTGCTGATTCCGTAGGACCAGCGAATCTCTATCCCATGACGAATTGGTTCTTGTGAAATGGTTTTGTAATAAATAAATATGGTATTTGCGTTAGGCAGCGAAACCAAAGCGTTGATCAAGCTTTGCGAGACCATTGTTTACGATGCCAATCCAATCAACTTAACGGCTTCGCGATGGCTCAAAATAAACCTTAATTACCAGTGAAAACCTCACTGTCGAGCTGAAAAGATTGTTAGTTTCAAATCGGAACAGATCGCCAGACCGAATATCAGCACCGGCCGATGGCGAATCCATTTTTGAACCATTCCGCACTTGCAAGTTAATTGCATTTACATAAACTACTCATAAGTAACGGCAAGGCCGGCATGTTCCGGATACGAAAAAAAGGAAAAGTCATGAATTTGTTTGTAATTGCTAAACCACAGCAAGAATTTTCGTCTCCTCAAAGCAGTTCATGGCGGGACATGGTTGGTATTTTTGCATCTGTGGGGTGCGCAATTCACTGTGCAGCGATGCCGTTTGTAATTGCCTATCTTCCAGCATTAGGCTTGAGTTTTCTGGCCGACGAAGCGTTTCACAAATGGATGGCATTGGCCTGCTTTTTGATTGCGATCGTCGCTTTCGTTCCCGGACTAATTAAACATGGCAACTGGGTTCCAGTGTCGATTGCCTCATTTGGCTTAACATTGATTACAGTCGCCGCGTTTGGGCTTAGCGGTGATTGCTGCTCGGCTTGTTCCGCGGAGGTGGCAACGGAATCAAGCGTGGTAACAGATTTAAATTGTTGTGAGGCATGCTGTGAAAGTTGCGGCACCGAGGCCGAGGCGGAAACTCCGACCGAGACGGAAACGCATACTGCGGGAGACACGGAAAATGCTCATTCCACAATCAGTCTCCTCTCCATTTTATCGCCCTGGATTACACCCGTTGGCGGAATCTTTTTGGTCGCGGCGCATTTATTAAATCGAAGGTTCGGGTCCAACTGTGCTTGCTGTGAGCCGCAGCCAATCGAAAAAGCTGACCGTGGCATTTCCTAGGTATTGAGGCTGGTCCGTTTTCACGGATGCCAAAGCCCCATGCTTACACCCCATGCTTACACCCCATGCAGAAAAGAAAAGTGGTTCTTCTGCCAAGTTTGTGGGTGAGGGGCGATTTTACGATGAAAACACCTTTCTCCGGCTTTCCAACAAAGGCCAAAACGCAGGAAAACGGCGGGTTTATCGTGTTAATTAAAACGGAATCCGAGTCTTGTTAACTTCCATCCAGCGATTTTTCGCCTGAACACTTTCCCAAAATTCACCCAAAAAATTCGTAGAAGAACCAGAAAAGTAAAACGCCCAGTCCAGCTAAAGCCTTCCCAATCGAAACTTTTTGACAAGACGAAAAATACGGTATCGGCTGAACAGCCTAGCGTTCAATCAAAAATTTGCCGAGGCAGATGTTCAACAAGAAATTGGATTTACTGCTCGGCTGTTTAAAGTTGGCAGCAGCGTTTAGCTCCGAGTCGTTTAAGTGCGACGAATTGATCGGGATAGACTGCGTTAATGTTCGTGATCATCGTGATCATCGTGTTCGTGATCATCGTGTTCGTGATCATGAGTCTCAGATTGCTCCTGCATATGAGAACTATGATCGTGACCCGGTAAGTTTTCGATACCGATCGCGAGGCCAACCCCCAGCAGAAAAACTGCCGTTAGCTTCCCGCGGTCGTGATCGTGGAACGCAACTTCTGGCAGGATATCAGCGAGGGCTATTCCGATAAATAATCCTGCCGAAATTGCTAAGCCCCATCCGAGCACTACATTACTGTCATTCAATGCCGTCGCTCCGAAGTAAAACATGAATGCTCCCAACGGACAAGCAAGTGAGAAGGCTATGTTGGCGATACTCTGAGCAGATTTAGACCAATTTTGTTTGTTCATCAACGAAGTAATTGCAAATGCGTCTAGCGGTTTGTGTAACGCCACCGCCAAAAAGATACCTATTCCGGCCAACCCCAGCCAGCTTCCATGCTCGGCGTCGACCATTACACTGCTCGCTAAGGCGACGCCATCAAATAACGTGTGGAGCACCATCCCGATAAATAGACCAGTCCAACCAAGGCTTTTAGTTTCGGTTGTATGGTGATTACCGCAAGATTTGGAGTGATTCGCATCTGTGTCATCATCCCCCGTTTCTGCTGCGCCATGGTCATGTGTGTGGAACAACCGAATAAGAAGAAACATAACAATGAGCCCCGCGAATGCCCCCCAACTCGCTTTTGAGCCAGATTTTAAAATCTCACCACCGTGGGGCAGTAAATGCAAGAATGCGACGCCCAACATTAGTCCGCCGACTCCGCTCATGAGCAACTGAGCTCGTAGGTGCGTCATCCTGAAAAGTGAAGACAATTTCCCGCCGGCCAACGATGCAAAAATTATCAATATGCAATAAATCACTAATAATGGTGCGGGGGACATAGCCTCGGTCCGGGTGTAAATCAATATCTTATGTTTATGCAAATCGCATGCAAGTGCAGGACCGGTGGCCTGAAACGCACTTGACTATCCTACTTGATCGTGTATAGTTGCATAACTAAGCAACTATGGGGCTGTAATCGTGACAAGTGACGAACCGCAGTGCGGTAAAGACGAACACCGAGGCGACCCGATCCGGGTCGATCACACAACATGCGAGCGTGCGGCTGAAATTTTTCGGGCGTTGGGTGATCCCCAGCGATTACGGTTACTCATTTTGCTGGAAGAGTCGGAGAGATGCGTCTCCGAGATATGCACGGTACTCGATGAACCGATGCCTGCGGTTTCACAGCGACTTCGGCTGCTGAAGAGCAATCGAATTGTTCGCTCACGCCGCGATGGGAAGCACGTCTTTTATGCACTGGCCGACAAACATATTTCGCGTTTGGTGACCAACGGCGTCATGCACGCGATCGAAGAAACCTAGAAACGATAAGGAATTTGAAATGGCTGACATACACAGTAATCACGACCATGAGCATGGCCCCGAATGTGGGCATATCGGCATCAAACATGGAGATCATGTCGACTACTTACACGACGGCCATCTACATCATGTTTGCGAAGATGGCAAAGTTGAAGAACATAAATTAGAGGTTGGCGATGCAAACCCTTCCGTTTGCACACCCGCTCACAATTGTGGAGGACACGATGCCGATCACGTTCACGGTCCCGGGTGTGGACATGAGCCTGTGCCACACGGTGACCATATCGATTATTTAGTAGACGGACATTTGCATCACCCGCACGACAACCATTGCGACGATCATGGTCCAATCGACCTCGCGAATTGACCCGTAGTGGGACGAACGCAGTCAAACCGTTAATGACTTTATGACTCAGCCAGATCGATCGATCTGGCTGAGCTTTCTGCATTTGCATTGCTGCATCACCCAATATAAGTTTTTAGAAACAAATGCGATTCGAGACCATCAAACAGTGGATTCGGCGGTCAGCGATAATCTAATCCCGATCCCGAAAATTCCGCACATCATGGTAGTTGCCCCCCCCCAAAAAATTTCGCTGCGAACGACAGTTCTTCGATCTTTGAGGTTTTGGTTGGCACAGAATTTTGTCTCTTGTTCTGCATGGTGTCAGCGGTTCGCTAGGCAAACAAGCAGCTGGTTTTCAAATTCGCCCCATTCGAATGCTGTTTGGTCGATTATGAGTTCGAGCCGGCTATCGCGTCGATAAGTCGAAGTCGCGAAGCTAGCCTCATTCTTTGCCTGATTGATCAGCCACCAATCATTTTCGCATCGAAAGATCCCCTTCAAGCGAACGATCCGCTGCACGTCACGAAAGAAATCTAGCAATTTGTCCCGCACAAACACGTCGTCGCGGTGAAAAATCCAGCCGCGCGCGTCGTGGTGGTGATCATTGTTTTGGTATCGCAGTGGTCTTCGTGGGACAGCCTTCGGAGTTGCCGGTTCAATCGACAAAAGATCGGTGAAATTTTCTTTCATTTGCGATGGGCGTTCCGAATTTAAGTCCTTTTCTCGCAGCTCAGTCGGATTTACATCAGGCAAAAGGTGGGCTTGGCCGAAAAGCGGAAATCGAACATCGTCGAATTCGACATCAAGCAATTTAGGATCGATGTCGCCGTAGCAAGTCTCCACAATCAGGCGTTTCGGGGGTCGAAACTTTGCGATCCAATCGCGACATCGATCAATCAGTTCACGTGGACGGCTATCTGTCCAATTTAAGATAACAATATCCGCCAACTGAACTTGATCGTGAAAAACCTCCGATTCACGCCAACGAGGATCATCCAGATCATTTGGGTCGATTAAGCAAATGATGTTGCGAAGTTCAATTGAGCCAGAAAAATTTTCACTGCGTAAGATGTCCACGACTTTTGCGGGGTGGCTTAGGCCGGACAGCTCCAAAATAAAGCGATCAGGTTTTGTTCGACGTAGAAATTTGGCAAGTAGGGGCTTGAACGCAAAGGCCAACGTGCAACATGCACAACCACCACCAAGTTCCTCCACGGCAACGCCGTCAAGGCTGGTGTCGACGATAGCATGATCAATCGAAACCGTCCCGAATTCGTTAATAAGAATCGACCAGTTTTCAATTTCCGGGCGTTTTTCGATCAACTTGGTAATGGCAGTCGTTTTTCCCGATCCCAGAAAACCAACGATCATGTTCGTCGGTACACGCTTTCCTTTTTCCCAAGCCATCTCGAACAATCAATGCTAAAACTGGAGAACCATCTTGGTCGACATTACCCAGCCAACGCCACAACGGCTCATCAAAACCGGCTTGTCCTGTATGACAACTGTACCTGCATAATCTATGAGGATAAAGGCATTGCTGCCTTTTCATTCTCACTTTCAAATCGTGAGCCGTGCGATTACTCAATTCGCAACAATGTTTGTCCGATCGGTGCTGCAATGAGCTTAGGAGCAGTCGTATTTTTCATCTGCAGATGCAATCAGCTATCGAGGCTTTTCGCCCCGCAGAAAAACACTTTGCTGTGACCTGCTACGAAATCATCTTTTGTCGTTTAGGCTACTTTAAACGCGAACAAGCATTCAGATCGTGCTTGATCTAGCGGCAATTTGACGATTCCATTTCGCGATCCTGAATATGGCGAACCATTATTGCATTAAATGTGTACATGCATTACGATTGCAATAAGGGCCCCGGCAAGCGTGACAGCATACCAACTTGTTTTTTGTCGAATGCATTCCTGGTGCCGATCCATTTCTTTATCGCCATTCGGCCGGATCCAAAAACGGTCGTTACAAGGGATTTATTATGCAGACAAGCGAATCACCAAAATCCCGCTTGCCAGTCACTGTACTTAGCGGCTTTCTCGGAGCGGGAAAGACTACTCTTCTTAATCACATTCTTGCCAATCGAGAGGGCATTCGTGTTGCAGTCATTGTGAACGATATGAGCGAGGTAAACATCGATGCGAACCTGGTTCGAGGCGGTGGAGCTGATCTTTCTCGAACCGAGGAGCAGCTTGTTGAAATGACAAACGGTTGCATTTGCTGTACGTTGCGTGAGGACCTGCTAATTGAGGTCTCACGTCTTGCTCGCGAAAGTAGGTTTGATTATTTGCTAATAGAATCGACTGGAATTAGCGAGCCACTACCTGTCGCCGAAACCTTCACATTTGAGGACGAAGAAGGTGACAGTCTGTCTCACGTAGCCGAACTCGATACGATGGTGACTGTTGTCGATGCCGGAAACTTTAAAAAAGACTTCGGCTCTTGGGAAGATTTGGCCGATCGCAAAATGGGTCTTAGCGAAGAAGATGATCGAAACATTGTCGACTTGTTGGTTGATCAAGTTGAGTTTGCCAATGTCATCTTGATCAACAAGACGGACTTGGTTTCGGAGCCCGAACTACAACAACTGACCGAAATCGTTCGCCGTCTAAACCCAAATGCAGAGGTTATCCAAGCGACCCAAAGCCGCGTTCCACTTGCAAAAATTATGGGCACCGGGAGATTCCAACTGTCTCAGGCGGAAGAAATGTCGGGCTGGTTGACCGTACCTAGAGGAGGGGAAGATTCCGAAACAGAGGAATACGGGATATCCAGTTTTGTTTACCGCCGCAGCCGGCCATTTCACCCGAAGCGACTCTTCGACTCATTCGACGGTGACCTAGATGACGGACTGTTCTGTGGCATACTGCGAAGCAAGGGGCTGATGTGGATTGCATCACGAAATGATTGGGCCTATGACTGGTCGCAGGCGGGATGCTCAATTCAAATGGATCCCGCTGGTTTCTGGTGGGCAGCTGCTCCCGAGGAAGAGTGGCCAGAAGATGAAACTGAGCAGTCTGAAATTCGCGCGAAGTTTAAAGGAGAACACGGGGATCGTCACCAAGAGCTGGTTTTTATTGGTCAAGGATTAGATCAAGAACTTGTCGAGAAGCTGTTGGATCGTTGCCTTTTGACTGATCTTGAATTTGAGAAAGGACCGGATGCTTGGTCAAAAATGGAAGATCCGTTGCCAGCGATCGAATTAGGAACCGAGGAGGTGGCGTGATGAGTTCCGGGAACATCGCCAAATCGTATGATGTCATTGTCATTGGTGGTGGCGCCGCCGGTATAGGAGTGGCCATCGCACTTCGACATGCGGGAATAGAGAACATTGTTTTGCTTGAGCGTCACATTGTTGGTGCTTCTTTTGCTCTGTGGCCCGATGAAACACGCTTTATTACCCCGTCCTTTCCCAGCAACTCTGTTGGGATGCTTGATTTGAACTCAATTGCGATTGGTGTTTCACCTGCATACAGTATTGAAGTCGAGCATCCGACGGGCAAGCAGTACGCGGCACATCTTCAAGGAATCGCAAAGTTTTTTGAGCTTCCGATTCAGGAAGAAACATCAGTCTTGCGTGTGACAAATTACGGCGACGATTTTCTCGTTGATACTGCCAACGAAACTTTGCGAGCCAAGCATGTCGTATGGGCTGCGGGTGAGTTTCAATATCCGCAATTGAAAGGATTTCAGGGCAGTGAACTCTGTAGGCACACTGCGACAGTTCCGAGCTACGAGGAACTTGAGGGAGACAAATTCATTGTTATCGGTGGTTATGAAAGTGGAGTTGATGCGGCCTATCACCTCGCGCATCGCAAAGCGAGGGTAGGACTGTTTGACTCTGGCTGTCCTTGGAAGGATGAAAGTTCTGATCCTAGCGTGGCACTGTCAGTCTATACTCAGCAACGCATGAGAGAAAAATGTTTTTTGGACCAGGTCGGGTTGCATCCTGAGACCACCATCAATTCTGTCACACTCGAAAACGGACTGTACCACGTAACGGCTCACGATGGACAGCTTTTTCGAATTCAGAATCCTCCACTTCTAGCGGGCGGTTTTGAAGGAAGTCACCGATTGGTCGCGGATTTATTTGAGAAACGCAGCGATGGTTTTCCATTGCTAAGCGAACATGACGAATCCACCCTTGTACCGGGGCTGTTCCTCTGCGGTCCTGCGGTTCGTCACGATAACCATGTGTTTTGTTTTATCTATAAGTATCGTCAACGATTTGCCGTTGTCGCCAAGGCAATCGCGACGTCTCTTGGCCTACCAGCCAACGCACTGGAAAACTATCGCCAATGGGGCATGTACTTGGATGATCTGTCGTGCTGTGGCGAGGAGTGTGCCGCATGCTGACGGAAAATCAAACGGGGACCAATGGAGAAAAAAGCGAAAGCCGACCATGCAGGACCCAAAGCGGTCTGAGCATCGCGGGTTCGGCATCCAGCGGTTCGCGAAGTTGGCTGAGGCGGATGCTGAGTGTTGAGTGGCTCGCGCAAACCGCGGCGAGCTTATGCTGGATCATAAGCGTAATCGTCGGTGGAATCGGTTCCGCCGGCGATACGTTGCAGTTGTTGGCGGCGTTCTGCTGGTTGTTGGCCAATATCGCAGCGGCCTTAAACCACGAATCTGAGAAAACTTAGGTGGGTGACCCGCGTGGATGACCAGTTACAGATCAGAGATGCCTTTAACCAGCATGCCGTAAAGTTGCTTGGCCAACAACTTTGGTGCTGGGGGCAGGACATTCTGCGTCCCGAAGGTAATTGGCTTATTGAGTTTGGCTTTGAGCGCACCGAGCCGCCCGCTGATCGGAACGAGTTTCCGAGTATTTATTCATTAAAATTACCGAACGAACGGAATGTCTTGCTACGAGGTTTTGGTGTCTTTTACAGTGATCAAAGTCGAGGATCCGTCTTCTGGCCCCGCTACGAGTTTCGGCCGAAGTATGCGATGGATACCACGCTGGCTTGTCCACCGTGGTCTAACGCAGATTTGCCAGCAATGAACCTGCCGTCCAAATCTCAGCGAAGTTCTTGTGTCGCATTGATTTTGGATTTAATTGATTGGATTCGTCGATACGAAGTCGCCGTGGTCGAACAATTGGGGATCGAATATCGACGGAGAACGTTAGACCAATGGGACTGCGGAGAGCGGGAGGTCATTCCAGCTGAGGCTATGGCACGCGATTGGAGGGTATTGGGGATGGTCCTTGCCGACAATTTTCCGGGTTTAATCAAAATGTAGGTTAACGCATGGATCCAGTTATGGCGTCGTTTTTTGTCGAAAGATTCGACTGGAGTTAATAGAAATGTGTGGAAGCTAGGTCGACTTGCGGAGATGAGTTGTTAGGTATTCATCAACCGTGATTGCAAGCAAACCAGCGACAAGTAAAACGCTGTTGACGTTGATTATTCCTTGCTAGGTGAGGCGGATGGGATGAGCTGTTGTCACGACACCGTTGTAAAACGATTCTTATAGCCATTAAAACACGAATGAGCCAAATTCGAATTGCACAAAACCATTGAACAAGCCCGAGTAAGGGTCGTCAAATACATCGAGACGTTTTACAACGCAAAAAAAAATCATCAAATTATGAAATGCCTAACACTTGATGAATTCGAAAAGGAATCATCAATTGTCAACAGCAACATGGTGAAATTTGAGAGTCCACCGGAACGGGGCCAATATCGATCCTTGTTGGCTCAAGGGATAAAAATGGTTCTCGCTGAAAACAACGACCACTTTTTTATTGATAACAGGCGGGACTGGAATCGAACCTGCATGGGTTATCCCACGGGATCCTAAATCTAAATTGGGTTTGAATTGGCAATGTTGTTCCCGAGCGGTTCCCATGTTTTGACACATTCCATGGAGGCTGGATTGAGAAATCGAAGGCCGGCGGTATTGCGGCTCATTTGAGGAGAGTGGTGAGATTTCGTGTCGACCGTTTGGCAGATGGATGTTGAAGAGCCGGCCATTCTCAACCGTCACTTTGCGGTTTCTCTCGCAACATCTCGTGCATTCGCGCCAGCATTCCTTCATAGTTTGTTAGATTAGCAGAATACTGAGGCATTCACCGGCCCCTTAAACCCAGATTTTCTCACGTAAAATGGCACGAATATCAGGGGAAGCTTAACTGAGCCACGGTGCATCACGGCTCTCGGATTCTTTTCCTTTGATGTGACAAATTCTAACATGACCTTTGCCGCCTTTACCAAGCCATTTGCTGATCACCCGCTGTTGCAGGAACGAGTTCTATCTGTCCTGCAGGCGTTGCCTTGCGAGGTACAGCGTGATTTTGTGGATGATCCCCGATTCGGAACTGCGATCGAAAACTACCAACCCGGTAAGGGATGGACACTGTTCATGCCGACACCCGGTCCTCCCGGTCAAGGAAGTCGTCGCGTCGTGCTGCGACCTAAACTGGAGTTGGCATCTGAACCGTTCGCGAATTACGTCATCGCTCACGAGTTTGCTCATGCGTATCTGCGCAACGGCGGTTGGGGCAAAATCACTGACGCGGAAGAAGCTGCCGATGCGCTCGCGGCGTCCTGGGGATTTCATAAGCCCGAAACGTTGAGTTGAGTTCTGCGACTGTCTCGCTGTACAGGCGATTCTCGATTCAGGCGTTCTACTGTTCTCAAGGAAACAACTGGTTTGTGAACGGAGGCTTTCGTCTGTTTTTGGTAGGCGAAGACCATGATTTGGAAATTTTTTGGTCAACAGGGAAACAGAATACCCTCAATCCCAGACCGTTCTTAGGGTTTCGATTTCCTTCCGAGTGATCGTTGGCGAAATCAACGTGCGTTTCGTTTTTTCGGCGTTACTGAAGAATTGCGTCTCTTACTTCGCCCGTCGATCTGTGCAGGCTTGAAGCTGTGGAGTGAGACTTAAACTGCTCTGAGCGATTATCCAAACAACGGATTAAGTGGCCGTCATGCGTACGCATTGAGCTTAGCTAGGACTTTGCAAGGCTGGCAATTGGAAGCAGATCAAAAAATTGCTCAAAAAGTTTCTTCAACGTAAACGAAGACGTTTCCTTGTCTTCTTCGCGAGGCCTGCTTGTTTTGACAGATCGTTTCATCAGGAAGTCTATTGTCTTGCAGTCGTCCGGAACCGAAATTCTGCCACGTTTTAGCTCTAACGTTTCCTGTAACTCATCTTTGCGAAGCAGTGCCTCTTTCTCGTTTTTCGTTTGCAGTGAACGTTTAAAACTTTGCCCGCCAATTCGAATGGCAATATGAAATGTGCCCGTCGTTTTTTTGAAGTGATGCCATTTTGGGCACCTGCTGGGTTGGACTTTGCTTCCTCCAGCTATTGCACGCTGCGTTGCTGGAGCCAGCGATGCAAGTCCAACGTTAACCCAATGATGTCACTTTTTTTATCAATTGTTGGTTCAAGAAACAAAAAGGTGTTCTCGCTGAATACAACGAAACCCCTTTTGTTGATAATAGGCGAGACAGGAATCGAACAACCGCCCAAAACACGGGGAAAAGTCTATTCTTTGGAAAAGTTGACGCCAAATGCGCCGCTATCCGATCCCCAACTAGCCGAACTTCTCCAACTCTGGCCGAGGCTAACAAACGAGCAGCGCCAACAGATCATGGCGATCATACGCAGTTTGGATACTGGCTGTCATGCCATTCAAATCGACAACGTCGCGTAAAGGAACTTCTGGAAGTCGGTGAAAGTCTTGGCAATCACTTCCCCGCTTTCGTTTTCCGAATTCAACTGTAATTGATTGCCGCATGCGCAATTGATCGAATGGAATGTTGGTGGCTGGTTCATTGTTCTGAAGCGACGCTAACTCTTTAGAAAAAGAAGGGGTCCCATATTTCTAATCTTCTCAAGTCCGGTTTTCTTAACCGGACCCCCGCCCCGCGTTGGCCGCAGAGGTTATATCTGTCGCGGCCAAGCAAAATGTGGTTTTTGAAATCATTCTTCGTAGCCGTCTAAAAAAAACGCCCGAATGCGTGCCCAAACTGATGCGTTGCTTGCCGGATCATATGGGTTGGGATGCGACTCGCGGGCCGGCAATTGCGATACGATTTGAATCGGTGGCGCTGGTGGTGGTAACAATTGCTCGATTGGCAAAGATTCGCCGCAGTCTTCAACCACAGGAAAGACGTCGATCGGCTCAGGCGATAACTCAGCAGGTTCGATGTCCAATTCGATAAGGTGGTTATCCAGGTCGCTTGTTTCGCCCAAATCAGGTACTGACGGTGTTCCAGGATATTGCCGGATATTTTCAGAACTGGGAATCGGCTCACCGAGCGTGTTGCCTTTGACGCCTTCGAACATTTTCAGTTGCATATTTACTCCCTAAGTAATTTTTTAAGTTCCTCTGCCTGACCTTTC
>CAJQQR010000275.1 GCA_905480545.1 uncultured Pirellulaceae bacterium | reverse complement strand
GCTAGACGATGCGTTTTGAGGGGGATCGCCTTCTGACATTTTCAACGTGTTGCGTTCCGTTCTGGCGTCTTGGTTCGCCTTCCGGTTTTGCGGAACGTTTCGGTTGTCCGGCCTTGCGCTTTTTGATTCCTCAAGCAGGCTAAAGCTTTATCACCTTGCTTTTGCCTTAAGGATTCTGCTATGACGCCGTACCAAAAACGCCAGACGCCGATGACTCTTCGAATGATCGAGGACATGAAGATTCGGAACTTCGCGTCGGCTACGATCGATGCGTACACCTACCACATCGACAAATTTGATCAGTTTCTCGAAAAGAAACCAATTTCCGATGCCATGCCGGAAGATATTCGGAACTATCAACTGCACTTAATCGAAATTCGCAAAGTTGGCTTCAGCAGTATCAACCAAGCCGGTTGTGGCCTACGTTTCTTTTTCAGCGTCACGATTTCCAAGCCATGGCATATCGACATGATTCCGTACGGAAAACGCGAACACAAGCTCCCGACCGTGTTGGGAGCAGATGAAGGTAACAGGTTATTGCAATCAACGTCTTATCTGAAACATCGAACGTTCTTCATGACGCTTTATTCAGCGGGCTTGCGGCTTTCCGAAGCAGCGAACTTGAAACTGAGCAACATCGACAGCCAGAGAATGCAATTGAATATCCGCTTCGGCAAAGGATCAAAGCAACGGCTGGTTCCGCTTTCGCCTCGGCTGCTGAAGGAGCTTCGTTTTTACTGGAAAGTCCACAAGCCGACAACGTTTCTATTTCCCGGCAAGACGGCAGATCGTCCATACGCTCAGACCAGTGTTCAGAAAGTCATCAAGGTTTCGGCTCGCAAGGCGGGCATCAAAAAGAACGTGACGCCACACACGCTTCGGCATTCGTACGCAACGGGATTGCTAGAGGCAGGTGTGGACATCTTGACGATCAGTCGGTTGCTGGGCCATTCAAGCATTATCACGACGATGATTTATCTTCACGTTCGGCGATCGCACTTTCAAAGAATCCCCAGTCCATTGGATTGGCTGCCGACTCGGCAATTGCCCAGATGGTCCGATCCAAACTACGACCAGAACAACGGTTCACCAAACTAACTGTCGCCGAAATCCTAAAGTCAACGTCCGCTCAATACGTCAAAAGTTACCCGCGGCAAGCCGTACCGCAAGTCCAAAGTACGTTGGCAAAATTATCGCTTTGTCGGACTGCGGCGTTGGGTGGGCGGAAATATCAATGCGAAACTTGTTCACATCAATGCGGTGTTTACAATTCGTGCGGCGACCGACATTGCCCAACCTGCAGCGGAGCGAAACGACGTGACTGGGTTCATTCGGCTCGCGAACTGATTCTCGAGCATAAGAAAGGACGCGGCGTCGATTACTTTCAAGTCGTGTTCACTTTGCCGGACAAGTTATCGCGTCTGGCATTGGGAAATCGCCGCGAAATGTTCAAATTGTTGTTTCGGTCAGCTTGGAAAGCATTAAAGAAGACGATCATGGCCGAACAAGGTTACGATCCTGCTGCGTTGATGGTGTTACATACTTGGAATCAGAAACTTGATGCCCACGTTCATGTTCATGCCGTCGTTCCCGGCGGCGGACCGAGTTTAGATTCAAGTTCTGATCAAGTTTGGAAAGTCAGCAAGCGAGACAATGATGAAGATTCGATCGGACGTTATCTGGTGGATGCCGAACAGCTTCGCGACACTTACCGCGACTTCTTTCTCAAGGGCTTGAATCGACTGAGAAAGTGTAACAAGATATCGCTTAATGATGAATTCGCGGAACTCAAAGATAATGACGTATGGAAATCTTTTACCGACGAACTGCGTGCGTTGACTTGGGTGAGCTACATTCAACCACCGCCCAAAGGCTGCGACACGGAGCATGTGTTAAAGTACTTGGCACGCTATTTAACCGGCGGTCCGATTTCTGACGCTCGTATCACTGCGGCAGATTTCCAGAATGTGACTTTCAGTGCCCGAGTTGGCGAAGTCACTGGCGGCGAATCGAAACAAGTCCCGATCATTTTAACAACGGTTGAATTCGTACGTCGTTGGTGTCTTCATGTGTTGCCTCACGGCTTCACGAAGAGTCGTCGATTTGGCGGTTGGAGCAACCGCCATCGCGAATCCTACTTGGAGAAATGCCGGAAATGTATAGCATTTCAAAACGGCGAACAAACTGAAACCACAGAGTAAGGTGCCCCCTCGGATCAAGCACTCGACGTGCCGTCATATGACAGACAGTCATCCGATTTAGATTTGAAAATCGTCGCGAACCCAAAATGTCCCTGCTGCAAAAGTGCATTGATTCTGCATAGTGTTCAAGTGAAACCAAGCTGGCGTGATTTAATGGATTCGCCTCATCGTCCGGCATGGTACGAGCCTTACTCGTCCTCAGGCTGACGAAAAATCGCTGTTATTTCGGGCGATTATCTTTTACAATCAACGTTTTACAAGTCGCATCGTAGCGACAAAGTTCAACGCACGATCTATCCGAATCTCGGTTAAAATCAAATCCGCTTCAGCACGTTTGCAACCGAAAACCGGATAGATCGCAATTCGTTATGCCCGCCAAGAACTAATCGCGTAAAAATTACAAATGCGTTACGGTATTCTCGCCGACATTCACGAGCATGTTGAGTATCTTCGCGAGGCGCTAAACATGCTTCAGCACGAACGCGTTGATAAACTTCTTCTACTTGGGGACATCGCCGTTGATGGCAAACGAATTGACGAGACCGTGTCATTGCTTCGCCCTTTTGCTCCCTGCGGCGTCTGGGGAAACCATGACCTCGGCCTAGCCCACAATCCGAGCGACCACTTTGCCAATCGTTACGGGACTTCTGTAATTGAATTCTTCTCGACTTTAAAGTCGCAATTCGAAATTGGTGACATTCTAGTTACACACGGTCTCCCGACATGGGATGCGACTGATCCAACGGCCTACTATCTGGGAAAGCCACCATGGACCAATGGCAGCCTGACGTCTGAATTTCAGCAAGTCACGCACCGCATTATCCTTGTCGGCCACTTTCATCGGTGGTTTGCATCAACTCTTAGACATCCCATCGCATGGCGTGGTAAAACCGTCCTCTCATTTAGTTCATTGGAACGTTATTTCGTCATCGTTGGTGCGCTATTTCAAGGCTCATTCGCCATCTTAGATACTGACGCGGATTCGTTAACTCCATTTTCGATCACTGCGTAAGGGGCATAACATCTTCATGCCCCCATTTGCCAAGTAGTACATACCGGTGTCCCCGGTAAAAGTCGGGATTTTTTTGCAGCTTGCTTTGAGAGTTCTCTTTTGTTTTCGCCCGTCGCGCGCAGCATTTGACGACTGTGAAAACGAAAGAGAACGGACCAGTTTGTTTCGGTTTGAATGACTCAGACGATTTGTCAAAGCGAGCTAATTGGTTCTCTTTGGTGGAGTCCCGAGTTGATCGCCGAAGATAATGTGTCTTTGCTTTCGTGTTCTGCTGATTGCCTTTGGTGTCGTGCATGGCTTCAAGGTAGAGGACTTTCCCGACACCAACGGAATATCTCTGCTTTCACAGGAATCACAACGCCAGTACCTGTTGAACATGCCTTTGCAGCTGAAAACGAAATCGTTTGGCTTGCTACTGAAATAGTGCAAGGCTCTCAGAGAATGGGTTTGTATCTTGCGTGTGAAAGTTATGATGGAGTCATTTTTTATCATTTGAGTCGACCTCGCATGCGTACATCTTGTTGCCGTGCTGATCGATTCCGAAGTAAAATAGGTGTTGAGTTAAATACAGAGTCATCTTTGTTCTCCTTGTCGGATGCTTGGTAAAACGCCAAGGGGTTGCCGGAGTTCGAGTCACGTTTTTTTCGCTCAGCTGATGCTCTCAGGTGATGACGAATTTTACAGCTTGTCTGTAATGGAAAGGCCGACGCTAACAAGGCGGCCATGATGAGCATTTATACGATGGACGTGAAGCCGGACTTGCGTGTCGTTTAGGAAATGGTTGATCGCTGTTTTCGGCTCGCTATTTTTTGACAACTATGTCTCGGAGAGAATCCGCATGAACAAAACCAAAACCGCGTTTTTCATCGTTGCTGTGTATTTATCCTCACACGTCTTCGCCGATGATCAACCGCAAAGACCCTCGCGCGATATCCCGGAGCTCGCCGCATTGCAGAATTTGATCGGGACATTTGACACGGTGGTAGCAACACCGACGCGTGCTCGCGGTGCGGCCAAGGGCGAATGGGTTCACGGTGGTCGGTTTCTTCGACAAACATGGACGCGTGAGGCTGTTGATGATGCACCGGGAATGAACGGTACGGTCATCATGACTTATGATCCGCTGGCGAATGTCTACCGCCAGTGGTCGTTCGACTCAACGGGAACCGTTTTCGAATCCGAAGGCGCATGGGATCCAAAGACATGGACGATGACTTGGACCGGCAGCGGAGCATTTGAAACATCCCACGTTTGGACAATGGCATTCGATAAACGCCTAGCACATAAATGGCGAATTCAAATCAAGGACAAGAATGGCGAAACGGTCTACCAGTCTAGCGGCAAAACTTCGCCAACGAAGGAACGAGAACTCGTTTATCGAACATCGCAACTTGCGACGCTTGGACTGGCATACCATTCTTATCGTGCCAAATACGGTAAATCTCCCGCGAACAAGGATGAACTTGCTGGTTTCCTTGCCCGTCAGGCAAAAACCGATCTTTCGGTCCTCGCCGCAATCGATCGGCTTCAACGCTCAGAAATCACGATGATCTGGAACTCCAAATTGTCTAAAGATGGCGATATTAATGACCAGTATCGGCTGGCATGGGAATCAACGAAAGCGAAAGCATCGCTGCTAATGCTCACCGGAGGTGGGCAGGTAAAACGTGTGACACCGGAAGAACTTGGGCGAATCCAAGAAATCCCTTTGAAGTAACGCTGGGGAATATCAAAATGTGGAATAGCAATTCGTGGCTCAAGAAGCCGCGGATCGCGAGGAATCTAAAATCAATGCTGTTTGCTGCGAC
The DNA here is from genome assembly GCA_905480545.1 of uncultured Pirellulaceae bacterium. Taxonomy (GTDB): domain Bacteria; phylum Planctomycetota; class Planctomycetia; order Pirellulales; family Pirellulaceae; genus JABAAE01. The sequence goes on along the minus strand of CAJQQR010000275.1, from coordinate 33,865 downwards.
TCGGTGAACATAGGCTTTACACGACAAGGACACGCATGGCCCGCGAAGCACCGCAGAACGCAAAGAAAGCATTCGTAGTTATTTTCCGCACGCTTATAGTGCTCTTTATGTTATGGATGCCCTTCGCAATTGGACGCGTGCTGACCGGCCATGCACCTTGGGGGCCAAAAATCGGCGGCAAATTGCCCAATGGTATCGAAGTCTATTTTCAAGCACGTCCAGGAGGATTTGAAACTGACGATCGGTTGACCGTGGTTGTTCCCGGCATGATGCCAAAACACTATTGGGTTGATCGAGAACACGGTGGCTTTGAACACGTGGTCCTCAAGCACAACACGAACGAAAGTCAGGTTTGGGTAGAATCCGATGGTAAGGTCGGCGCCTCCATTGATCTAACCACCAGCGATTTCCGGGCCGAGCATGACCCCCAGCACCATTGGGCGAAATGCGGAACCGGCACGACACTCGACTCAGGAAACACGAGCAGTCTATTCTCGATACTCCGCCCGTGGTAGCAAAGCTGCTATTCGGACATGAACAATCCGCATAAAAAAATTGACCTAAGCCGCAAATTGGTTATTTCCAAATTGACAATCACTAGCCGCAGCTCGATGATCGTTAATGTTATTCCACTCGACTACGTAGGTACTCCCTCATGTCAGCGACCGAATCTCAATTTGTCGGATCAATCGTTGGGCTCGCTGTTGGCGATGCCATTGGGTACCCAGCAGAGTTTCGGCGGCGAGATCAACTGCTAGCGGAGATCGGCCCTGAAGGAATTACGGATTTCATCGCGCTCAAAGATTCTCGTTTTTCCCGTCCGCTATTCGCTGGAACAGACCATCCACCGGGAACATTCACCGACGACACGCAGATGACAATTGCCGTTGGCGAGTCGCTTTTGCACGGTAGTGAACACAATCTCGATCAACTCATGGTGGAAATGGGCCGACGATTTGTCAGTTGGTCGCGTTCGGATAACAACAATCGGGCGCCCGGTGCGACTTGTATGGAAGGCTGCGCCAATCTCTCTCTCGGAGTCCATTGGCGTGATGCCGGTGTTGCAGAATCGAAGGGGTGTGGCAGTGCGATGAGAGTGGCACCAATTGGTTTGTATTTCAAGGACCTTGATCAAGTGTCGGATGTGGCGCGGGCGTCGAGCCTTTTGACACATGGACACGCGGCGGCATTGGAGGGGGCGGCCGCAGCGGCGATCATGGTTGCAATGGCGCTTACCGGTGCTGAGCCAGAGCGTATTTTCCACGAGGTCGATGCACGGTGCTGCGATTCATCACCCGACTTCAGGGCCACATGGAGTAAAATTCCGGAGCTTCTAGCGAACCCACCTGCTGAAACGCTCGCTCAGGGTGGTCTGGGCGAAGGATGGGTTGCTGAAGAGGCGGTGGCAAGTGCCATGTACTGCTTCTGGCGTTTTCCCGATGACTACAAGCAGGCCATTCTCACGGCCATCAACACCGATGGAGATTCCGATTCGATTGGTGCGATCACGGGATCCGTTATGGGAGCTCGGTTGGGTGTCGAGTCAATTCCCAACAGTTGGCGGCAGGCTGTCGAGGATTCCCAGTATTTGCACGAGCTTGGCACAAGGCTATGGTCGAAATGCAGCTATACACAAAATGCGGAATAACAAGTCGTTGAATTGAATCTTGCTCGCCTTTCGATTTTGCGACGTCGTCTCCTTCGTCGACCATTCTCGATGCGATAATTTTGCATCTGCTAGTCCGCCACCCCGGTGACCTCGAGCGTTATCTCGCTAATGAATCGTATCTGGACACCAGTTTTCAAACCTTTTGAGTATTGAGTGCTCTTTAGCTAACCCTCAGTTTTTGTATCCGTTCAACTGGGCGATCGCGAATCTTTTGAGTTTTAGATCACTTTGGCGTTTGAGTGAATTCTGGCGTTTGGGTGAATTTCGGCGTTAAGCCGTTGATCGGTAATTCAATACGATGATCTGGTTCTTCATCACGATCGCTCTTTTGGGATTAATCAGCGTGATGTTTCTAGTTGTGCCGCAGGCTATGCTGTTTCTCATGTCCGACTGAGAGAAGCAGTGTCTTATGGAAGGCCACTTCTATGTCTTGGTCGCGAGTCCGGGCATTATTGATTTTCCTATGTTCGCTTCTGAGTCTCACTTTCGTTTTTTCACTTTCGTTTTTTCATGGTCGTTTTGGACTCATGAATCTTCCTTTCGCCATTTCGAAACATAAGGGTGATGCAAGCCGTTCTAGGTTTTCGTCAGTGTTGTGATGACCGGTAGCTACGCTCGCCGGAGCGTGGCATTCCATTATCTGGCGACGGTAGTCACATTGCAATTCAGGTCCGCCGCGCTGACGGTTTTCGTCGTCTGAGTCTGCCACGCTAATCTGTTTTCCATCATGGCCGTGTTTACGACTTTTGAATCTATGGAAATGAACGCAATGCGCTGGCGGTCGGTATCGGTGACGGCATTGCGCTCATGCTAATCGTTTGATCCATATCCCGATCATCCCTGAGGTCTCCAGATGGCAATGGGAGGTATTCTGTATGTAGACTTAGACATTTATCGATCCAATTTAACTCGCAATCTAGTTCTGCGGTTTTAGGATCTTGTTGAGGCGTGTGATTTTCGAAATGCAGTACCGATTAGATCGCGTCGTGCGAAAGATCAAAGCGTGGCTCCTTCAATGACGATCACGGCAGAAATGACGCCTGCTTCAATTTGCATTTGATTGAAATTCAATCTTGGGTGGTAAACCCTCTTGATCAACCCTTTATCTTCCTCCAACCGATTGCCCTTGAAATCAATCACTCTTCGGTAGCAAAAGGGGTCGAAAACATGGAATTTCTCGACCGTTATTTCCCCGCTGCTTTTGTCAATTGTGACATCGGCTCCCGTCAAGACTACGGCGTGTCCCATTCCCTGACTTGTTCTGTAAAGAAGGATGATGGGCTTTTTGTTTTTCAATGTTGTGTAGAGAACGGTCGAAAATGGTGCGCCACCGATCATCTGTCCAGAGACCACAACCTGTTGGTCTGAGACGTCCTTGAAAATACCGTTAGTCGATTTGAGCATGTCTGCATAACTGCCTGTCGAATCCGTCTTGAATCCTTTGATTTTTTTTACAATCGCATCCGCTGGTAGTTTGATTCCTTGATGCGCCAGCACCATTTCAGCACAGGTAGCCCAACATAGAAATTTCCCTTGCTGCGCGCGATAGTGGATCTGAAAATCTTTATCGGAAATGCCGACAAATTCCGTTGCATTCAGATTTGAAGAAAAGTGACACAACACGATCAATGTGATCAGAGAATATCGCAACATTTGGAATCCGTTGGGTTAAGGGCACGCTGCTTGAAAACCGGAGCAGCAAATGCAATTTTGGTTTTTCTGCCGGCTTGGGATGCTGATACCAAACAAGACCATTGAAATCCAGATCAGAAAAATCATTCGAACACGCAGGTTGAGTGCCTATAGGCATGAAGCAGGGACAAATGGTTTAGTGAAGTTATCGCAATTCCAGTTTTCGTTATTGCCAATGCTATGAAACCTTCGGAAGCCGTTAGTTGTGCCAGCGAACCTGTGGTGAGCCAGGAAAAAGGTGATTTTCAGAAGATCAGGTTTCAAACAGAAACGGAATCGGGGACAGATGCTTATTACGGTTTAACGTTTCAAGCCGCATACGAACTGAACAGAGTCGCTTGCTTGCATCACCATTTATGTCAGTTTGTTTTGGGTGACTCTTGGAGTGACGGCAGACAGAATGCGCGTGTTCTCTAACGATGTGTTTCGCGGTTTCGTGCTACATGGAATCGCGTCGATTGTGGGGTTGGTATTGGGTCGTTCGTTATTGAATATGCCGGCGTCAACGCTTCCAATGGAAAATCAAGTTCCACCGGACACTTCGCAAAAGTTTTTACGAAATCTATAGGAAAAAAATCGTGGCACTCCGGGCACGAAAGTGTTCGCTGTTATGATTGTTTAAAATGAATCACCTCAACATGTTGGAAAAATCGTTGGAGTTCAGTTCCATTGGGCGCAGTGGAATTGTTTTTGGCGGCGTTTGGCCTTTGCAAGGTGAGACGGCAATGTCCATAAAATGCAGAAAGTCTGGTTTTCAATGCGGCGCGAAAAATTATTTTTGTTTCTTTGTGTCTTCGGTTTTTTTTTCCTTGCGAATGCCGTGACAAATTTTCAAGTAAAGGGACTTGGACAAACGGTGGGATTAGATTTACCCAGCGATATAGTCGATGACTGCATTCATCAGGATGGACACGAAAGTCAAACTAACGGAAACCAGGATGACCGTGTTCTTAAAACTCGGCGTGAAACGCCTCAGCAAAATAATTGGGGGGCGAACCGGCCGAACGAGACGTTTGCAAAAACGTTTTCGTTGGATCAGGCAGTTCATTTTATGGATGCAACTTCGCGGAATTGGCAAGAGCGCAGAAACTGCGTTACGTGTCATACGAACGGGCTCTACATGATTGGGCAGGCGATGCTTCGGCGTCCATCATCAGATTCCGAGTCGCTTCGGGAATATGCAGAGTCGTACATTGGTGATTTTGTCACGCAAGACCGTAAGGCGACGGGACAGTTCGGATCGATTGAGGGGTTGGTTACGACTGCGGCATGTCTGGCGATCAGCGAACAGCTGACCGATAAAACACTGCAGCCAGCAACAAAAAAGGGACTGGACTTTGTTTTGGCGAAGCAAGAGCCAACAGGTCAATGGAAGAATTGGCTGAAGTGTGATTGGCCTCCGTATGAACACGACGATCATTTTGGCGTCAGTCTAATGGCGATCGCACTGGCGATGGCAGATGAGGAGTATCGCGAGACGCCGTTTGTAAAGCTGGGAATGCAACGTATCGAGAGCTATTTGAGGAAAACCCCACCCGTTAACGCCCATCAAAAAGGAATGTTGTTATGGGGGGCCAAGTATAACAACAAGCTTATTACGGAAAAACAAAAAAAGGCGTGGAAGGATGATTTACTGGCATTGCAGCGCAAGGATGGTGGATGGTCGTTGCTAAGCCTTGGCGACGCTTCGTGGAAACGGGCCGGTAACGGAAACCCGCAGGGTTCAAATTCAGATGCGTACGGAACCGGTTTTGCCATATTTGTCTTACGCCAAGCCGGAGTTCAGGCGAGCAATCCCTCTTTGGTGCGTGCGATCGAATGGCTGAAATCCAATCAACGAGCATCAGGGCGATGGTTTGTTCGTTCCCTTAAGATTCGAAAACGACCTTCAAAGCATTACATTTCACACGCCGGTACAACGTTTGCAATTATGGCCCTTGTCGAATGTGGTCACACCGTTGCGGAAAAGTTGCCTAAACCCCGAGTGAACCAATAACGATACAATGCAAACAAAGCCTGACCAGCGTGAGCTTTTTGAATTTTAGATTTTCTGTTCCGGCTCGGTGATCGTTCCCGTTCTCCTGCTCGCTAAATGGGCAAAAGGTCACCGCAAATGAAAGTCCCACCAGGTTGTGCGGGTGTCGGTTCTTTCGCGAGCCATTACCGCCGGGAGTGGGCGATTCGGGGTGCATTCACAGCACCATTACAGATGTCGTATTTTTAGAAGGGTTGAACAGAGATGAACATTCAAAGGCAGGCATTTGTGCTTTCAGTTGCTGTCACAACGCCCGTGGTGCGGATGTCACTGATCGTGTTCTTGGCGGTGGCAATCGAACAGAACGCTTCAGCCAGGCAGAAATATGACCCAGCCAAAGTGGAGTACATTGATAACGGAACGATCAGGCTGGGCGTGAGCCTGGATCTAGGTGGCGCGATCACATATATCGCCAAATCCAGGAGCGGTAAGAATATCATCAATAATTATGACTGGGGCCGACAGATCCAGATGTCGTTCTTCGCTGGCCCGGCGCCCTATACCGAGAACGGGCAGAAGCCAAAGAAGCACTGGGAACATATCGGCTGGAACCCGATTCAGGCCGGTGATGACTACGGGAACGGATCGAAGGTCGTAGAATTCAAAAAGAAGGATAACGTTCTCTACGTGAAGTGCATTCCCATGCAGTGGCCCCTTAACAATGTTCCCGGGGAATGCACCTATGAATGCTGGATTGAATTGAAGGGTAATACAGCTCAGGTTAGGGCTCGCCTGAACAACGCCCGATCCGACAAGACCAAGTATCAGGGAAAACATCAGGAACTACCGGCGGTCTACACCAACGGGGAGTACTATCGTCTCATGACATACAGGGGCGATAAGCCGTTTACCGGCGACAAAGTGCAGCGAATTCCCAAGAAGACCAGCGGTGGGTTCCCGTGGGATTACTGGCTTGCCACGGAGAACTGGGCTGCGTTAGTGAATGATAAGGATTGGGGCCTTGGCATCTACAAGCCGGACAGTTGCCTGTTCATTGGTGGATTTGCAGGCAACGAAGGAATGGGTGGAACCAACGATTCGCCGACGGGCTACATCGCGCCCTTGCACACCGAAATTCTTGACCACAACATTATCTACGACTATCGCTACACCCTGATTCTGGGCAGCCTGAAGGAGATTCGCAGCTACGCTGTCCAGCAGGGCAAGGATGCGAAGACTACCGACTGGCGTTTCGAAAAAGACCGCCAACACTGGCGCTATCATACGGCTGACAAGAAGGGAACAGATGCGGGATGGCCCATCCAAGGGTTTGTCCAGCTTGACCTCTCCAAACCTGGCATGACAGCAATCAGTCCGCCGACCTTTTGGAAGGCAAAGGACGCGCCCGTTGTTCACATCGAAGCCGCGTTTAAGACCACTCAGAAGAAATCCATCGTCGCTTGGACGAGGTATAACGGCGAGAATCATCAACCGAAGCATACGGCAGCAGATCGGGTCCTGTTCGATATCAACGGAGATGGCAGGTTTCGAACCTATGCGATCAACCTAGCGTCAACAGCAGGCTATCAGGGTGCTCTCAGTTATCTCATGTTCAAGCCGATACTTAATCCCGAGAAAGACGCATGGGTTAAGGTCAAGCGGATCTGGCTAGACAACGAGTCGTCCAATAAGGCTCGTTCTACCACAGGGAGGCAGTCAAGCCGGTGAACGGCTTGACTGAAACATGAGATTGATTTGAATCTTGTTATGAACCTGCGCGAGACTCGCATGTGTCACGGGGTAACGCGTGATGTTAACACGAGGCACGCTAAGCTGGACCTACGTGAGTTTTTTGAAGTGTAGATCATCCGTTGGGACTTGTTGATCGTTACCGATCTCTGACTTCCGCCAATCTTGCTTGACCCTTTCATACCACGACTTTAGAGTACAGCTTTCGAAGCTAATGGAATGATGAGGCTATTGTGGTGCGATTCGGCAAACGAATTAGAGAGCTACGAGAGAGGCAGGGACTCACTCAGCAGAAACTTGCTGAGCGTCTTGGGGTCAGTCCTTTGTCTATCTCAAAAATGGAGAACGAGCGACTCAAAATCGGCGATTGTCCCAGCGAGAAGTTTGTCCGTCGTTTGGCCGAGGTCCTCGATGCCGACTTTACGGAACTCTTTACCAACAGTGCCCTACCACCGGAAATGCTCAGCGACCTCGGCGATAATCACCGACTTGCTGGTCCGACTTCATTGGAGGCGTGCCTTGCATTTCGACCGAGGGTAGCTGGTTGCGACTTCGGAGTCCCGAGGAAGGCTGGGGATCAGGCGAAAAAGATTATCCTCATCGAGGCTGTCCGAGTCGGTGATCGGCGTTACATTATCGAGCCAACGGGCCGAAATGGGCGTTTGATTCGACCGTTTGTGAAAAGTGGACCGTGGAAGCACAACAGGCGAGGGTGGACTTTACCGGATTTGTGCCAGTCGCTTTCCAATGACCATTCGGTTAAAGCCTGTTCGTTCGATTTTCCTTTCTCAATTCCTCAGTCGCTTTTGAGTGACGCAGGATTTGCTCAATGCCTTAACCAAGCTACTTTTCATACCAGACACCGCTGGACTGAATTTATCACCGAGCATCTCAGTTTTAGATTCGATAACAACAAAGCCAACGCTGCAATGAAAGACCTTGTTCGTTTCGACAAGTGGCGAGACAAGCATTATTGGCAGAAACGGTCAACCGACACAGCAACCCAGGGTAGCCCTCCGCTAAAGCACAAGTTTCAAAACGTATTTGCCATGACCATTGCGGGCGCATCGCTGCTGTATCGATTGTCCTCCTGTCAATACACCACCGTTCTCGACAACGCACAGGTCGTTGCTGAGCAGTCGTTATTTGAAACCTACCCTAGGGAGATTGCCAATCGCATCGGATTTTCAGGAAGCTACAAAAATAGTCCACAAGCTTGCCTCAAGCAGGCGGTGTCGTTTCTGAAAAGTCAAGGAATTTCATTGGAGTTTGACGAGGAGGTAAAACACTTTTGCGAAACGTACCGAACAGCGGGAAACGATCCAGACGGTGCTGACGCTTTTTTATGTCTCGTCGCCTCAATCTGCTTTTATGAGGGACTGGCTGAATTGTGCGGTGGAGATGCGGAACCAGCGACACTCCATGAGGAAGGAGCGATCATCGTTCCGGCGCGCGTGTCACAATCAGCCCAAAAGACGCCGGCATAACTAATGATCTGCTACCTGTTTTCACGCCAAATTCCAGTTGGACCGGTCGCAATTTGGAATGGATCAAATGTTGAGTGGTGTCGACACGTTGGTGGAAGTCGAGCTTTTCATCGGACAGAAAAACATCCCTCTGAATGCGTAGCAAGATAATAGTGGCGACAGTAAAAAGAAACAGTCAAAAGTGGGCTCCCCGGGCACGCTGCGTCTTGTCGCAATCAAGCTGCCAAATATGAAATGAACCGGCCGTGAGTCTTCCGTGCGAAACGATTTAAAAGCAACCGAAGGCGTTACCAGCATCGAAACAGACCTCGACGAGCAGACTTGCTCGTTCAGGGTTGATGCCTCAGTCGACGTCCGTGAATTGTTAAACGGACGGATGGATTAGAATAATAAGAAGTCCGTAAAGACTTTTGTTGATTGGATTCAGGAAGTCAACACTCAGGTTGTCGCTTTGGATGACCATGCCATTCTGGTTTACGGTGACGACGATGGAATTCTAATCGGCTACGTAATTCTGGGCATTCCTAGACCAATCATCAGCGTCACTTACTCCACGTTTCATTTTTAGGGTTCCTGTTTCGATTCGGACCAGTTGCCCTCTGGCGTTCCGTCGAAGCGTTTTTGGAGGCCTTCCCAACAGTCAACGTAATCGTCCTGCAGTACGGCTTGGTTGGCAGCAAAGTCGGTTACCATTTGCGGATAGCGTGTCTCAAACATGAAGGACATGGTGTTGTCGAGGTAGACCGGATCGTCATTGGAAGAGCTCGCGTTTTCGAAGGCGTCGTAGTCTGGTCCGTGGGGAAGCATGCAATTATGCAGGCTGATACCACCCGGTTTAAAGCCTTGCGGTTTGGCATCGTACTGTCCGTGGATGTTGCCCATCAGTTCCGACATGATGTTCTTGTGATACCAAGGCGGACGAAACGTATCTTCTTGTGGAAGCCAACGCGGCGGGAAGATGACAAAGTCAATGTTGGCGGTGCCATCTTCTGCTGTCGGTGCGGTTAACACCGTAAAGATAGAGGGGTCCGGATGATCAAATGTGATCGAGCCGACTGCTGCGAAATGCCTCAAATCGTATTTGTAGGGTGCGTAGTTGCCATGCCAGGCTACGACATCCAGCGGCGAATGATCAATCTCCGTTCGATGGAACTCCCCGCACCATTTGACGGTCACACCGCACGACCCGTCTCGATCCTCGAACCAGGCAACCGGTGTTTTGAAATCACGAGGATTGGCCATGCAGTTTGCTCCAATGGGCCCCCGTCCGGGCAGTGTGAATTTGGCACCGTAATTTTCGCAGACGAACCCTCGCGCTGCGTCATCCAGTAAATCGACTTTGAACAGCATGCCACGCGGCAGAATGCAAATCTCCAGAGGCTCCAAATCGATCTTTCCGAATTCGGTAAAAATCGCCAACCGTCCTTGCTGTGGGACTACCAGTAGTTCGGCATCTGCGTTGTAAAAATACTCGTCACGCATGCTTTGGTTCGCCAAATAGACATGTGTCGCCAATCCAACTTGAGTACCAACATCTCCAGCAGTCGTTATTGATCGCATGCCGGTCACGAACGTAACCTGCTGCGTTGGAAAGGGCGTTGGATCCCAGCGATACTGTCCCAGTGAAATGACGTCGCGAACGATATTAGGCGCACTTTTCCAGTACGGCATCTCGATTTTCGAAAAACGTCGGACATGTTTGACCGATGGGCGAATTCGATACATCCATGAGCGTTCAAGCGTCGCGTAGGGTGCCGTAAACGGCGAACCCGAAAGCTGCTCGGCGTATAGACCGTAAGCACAGCGACGGGGCGAGTTGCGTCCTACTGGTAGTGCACCAGGCAGAGCCTCGGTCTCAAAGTCGTTGCCAAATCCGGGCATGTAACCTATTTGAGTTGCCGTACCCGGGGTTCGATTTGGCAACGGTGCGTTCGACTTGGAAGATATCTCGTTCATGATCATCACTCGTTCAACAATTGAGGGTGTCCCGGAATTTGCCTTCCGGAATTTGCCAGCAGAGTTTTTTCAGCCCAGTGACCATCGGGCCAGAAACTACTTTGCCGAATTCTCCGGGACGCTAACACTTTTGGAATAGGGCTGGGGATAATTACCGATCGGCCAAGAGATTATTGCCTGGCCACGACCCGCAAAGACCAGTTTACGAATTCGCCTCGACCTGATCACCATATTCACCCTTGGCCATTTCATCGGCTTCAATTGACTCGAACAAGGCTTTGAAGTTGCCTTCGCCGAATCCATCGTCTCCTTTGCGTTGAATGAACTCAAAGAAGATTGGGCCAATTACTGTTTTGGAAAATATCTGCAAGAGGATTTTGGTTTCTCCGCCATCAACAACGCCTTCACCATCGATTAGGATTCCATGCTTTTTCATCCGCTCGATCGGTTCATCGTGCCCAGGGACCCGATCATGTGACATTGTGTAATAAGCGTCCGGTGGGCCTGGCATGAACCTTACGCCCCGTTTTGAAATCGAATCGACAGAGTCGTAGACATTCCTCGCTCCAACCGCAATATGCTGAATCCCTTCGCCATTATACTTTTTAAGATAGTTAACAATCTGTCCAGTTTCGCCGCGATCTTCGTTAATCGGAATGCGGATACGTCCACACGGAGAGGTCAGGGCGCGGCTCAAGAGTCCAGTGAATTTTCCTTGGATATCGAAGAAGCGAATTTCACGGAAGTTGAACAGGTCGCCGTAGAACTTGAACCACTTGTCCATATTCCCCCGGAACACGTTGTGTGTCAGGTGGTCAAGATAATAAAAGCCCACGCCTGCAGGATTGGCCGAAGTGATCCAATCGAATTCTTCGTTGAATGGACTCGATTCGTGATACTGTTCGATAAAGTAAATCAAGGATCCACCAATGCCGACAATGGCAGGCACATCAAGGACTTTGCCAGTGCCCTCATAAGGTTTGCCTCCCCGCTCCACTGCATGTTTGAAAGCATGTTCTGCGTCCACAACTCGCCATCCCATTGAAGGTGCACATGGCCCATGAGCTTCAATAAAATCTGCCGCGTGGGTTTGAGGCTCAGCATTAATCAAATAGGAAATATCGCCTTGCTGCCATACCTCAACCGCTTTGGATTTGTGTGTGGCGACGTGCGTATAACCCATCGACGAAAACAGGTCCCGCAGCACCTGTGGGTCTGGATGCGCAAACTCGACAAACTCGAAGCCATCCGTTCCGGCTGGATTTTCTTGACTGATCGTGGCGCGTGGCGCTCGGTGTGGAAAAGGTCCCAAGGTTATCTCCTGTAGGTGTCGTTCTTGAAATCGCGGGGATGGATCGCGTTGTTGGTTTTCAGAGCTGGCGTTTGCCGGATTATTCAAGAAGCGTCACACTCGATACGGTGTGTTGCCGCCGTTCGCGCAATCGGCAAAACGCTTGAAAAATTATATCTTTTGGGTCATATTTGATCAAACAATCTATGTATAATGTACATTTTGTTTAACTTAAATGCGTTTTGTCGCACATGCCTGGACAATCTGACTTCAAAATCGACCGTTTGGATGCATCACTTTTGGAGGCACTTCATTCCAATGCGCGGGTTGGGGTGCTCGAGTTGTCTCGTCGCTTGGGCATCGCACGCGGAACAGTGCAGGCCAGGATCGACCGGCTTGTTGCGGCGGGGGTGATACGGAGCTTCACCGCCAATCTGAATCTTGAGGCTCTCGGGTATCACGTAAGGGCCTACGTCACTGTCGAGGTCAAAGAAGGTCAGATCGATTCTGTTGTTGAACCGCTCGGCAAAATCGACGAAGTCGTGGAGGTGCATTCGGTGGCTGCTCAGGGAGATATGCTCTGTCTGGTCGCGGCTCGTTCCAATCAGCATTTGATGGATGTTTTGGAAAGCATACTTTCGATCCCCGATATTGCACGGACATCAACCGCGATCGTATTGAAAAGTCAAATAGACAATCGTTGTCAACAACTGCTTCGCTCGATCGGTCAAAACGGGTGACCCAAAAATTTCGGAAAAAAGGTGACAAGGCAATAAACGGTTCCTGACACCCTTTTTTATGACACCGTTTTTCCTGACACCCTTTTTTAATTTACTCACTGATTTGTCTTCATCGCAATCTTGCGCTGCAATCCCGAACTGTTAGGAGGGTATACTCAATCAATTGGCGAATTGAACCACATCACGCAAAATTGTTTGAAATCATTCGCTCTCTTTTCGCAAAGCCAGCGAGCAGGGACGCAAGATCGAATTCTATGCGTGTTATCTTTTTGCGTGGTTTTTGTGGAAGTACGTTGCGGGTGTAGGTTAGATCAACGGGCATTGATTTCCTCGAAGTTTGGCTTGCGATTTCCCGCAAATAAGGGTGGCGTCACTTTTTCGAGCCCAGCGGCAAGTTTCATGCAAGTCAGATCGTCAAACGTGTTGCCAATAATCTGAATTCCCAATGGCATGTTTGATTTCCCCACCTGTACCGGCATATTCATGACCGGGTAACGGCCCAGCATGTTCCAGATCCAGGTGGCCATGAATGCCCATGTGTTTTTCTGTTTTTTTCCATTGATGTAGACGAAGTGCTTTTCCTGCGACGTATACCAGTCGGCGGGGACGTAAGGCGTCAACATTGTAGGCATGACAATAGCATCAAATCCCCCGGTGAAAACTTCTTTCTGAATGCACCGTTGGTATTGCGATTGTAATTGTTCGGCCTCGCTGACTTGGCGAGGTCCAAGTTGACCTTGGAACTTATTGACGAATTCACGGACGTAAGGCGTAATGTCGTCAGGACGTTTGGCAGCCGCTTCGATCATCATTCCAAGTGATGAGGAAAGCAGTCCCTTTGCCCAGGTGGGGAAGTCACCCTGGTACTTAAACTGGAGATCCTTAACGACCACTTCGCAACCCAATTTCTTGAGCCGAGAAATCGTGATCTGCATGGCTTGATCGACCTCGGAATCGGACGGTCCAATTCCGCGAGCATGATCGATAACGACTCTCATTCCGGTCGGCGGTGAGTACTCAAGCGGGTATTCAAGCTTTGGCCTCAACGATGCATGAGCGTGGGGATGCGGACCACTTATCACGTTTTGCATCAGCAGCATGTCCGTCAAGTTACGGGCCATCGGCCCCAGACTTTCGTAGCTGGTTTCCGATGTAGGGACTCGCTGGAAAGGAGGCTTGAATCCATATAAACCACATTGAGCCGATGGAATGCGTATCGATCCACCCATATCTGAACCGGTTGCTAGGGTGGTGAAGCCGGCGGCGAGCGCTGCCGCCGATCCACCCGATGAACCTCCGGGCGTGTATTGAAGATTCCATGGATTGCGAGTGACACCCCAGAGGCGTGTCGCGGTATGAGGCCCCAAATAAAACTCGGGAACCGTTGTTTGGATGTGGAGTACCGCACCCGCTTTTTTGAGAAAGTCAATAATAGGCGCATCTTCTTCCGCCGGTTCTGCGTCCTTCAGCAACATGCTGCCCATCGTTACCTGCCAGCCTTCGACTTCGTTTTCGTCTTTGATGGCAACGGGAATGCCTTCAAGATCGCGAGCATTTCCTGTGCGGTATCGGCTTTCGGATTCTTCCGCCGCCTTAATCGCTTGCTCAAAATGCCGGTGCGTAATGCAGTTGATGCTGGGGTTATACCTCTCGATCCGAGCGATTTGAGCCTTCAGGAGATCAACAGGGGAAAGCACCCCCGCTTTGAAACGTCTGATTGCCTCGGTGGCGTCGAGATATGCTAGTTCGTCCTCTGAAGATCCGGCGTGCAACGTCTTGGTATCAAGCAGAGCTGGTAAGCAGGCGGTAGAAAGCGTTGCTGCGGTTTTTAGAAAACATCGTCGGTTTTCATTTGGTGTTTCATCTTGAAGTAGTATCTCGTGCTTCTGTGTCACAATTGTTGTTCCTCAGCATGTGTATTCGTTTCGATTTTCGTTCAACTATAAACCGTTTTTCTGTAACTTTCATAGGTAGTGCCATAAGATTTGTTATACGTTCTTCATTGTAGGATTAAAGACTGAAAGGCAGAAATCGGGACATGGCCAGTTGCTGTTTTTTCGGGTGCAGATCACTGTTCACCCTGATGGAGTTATTGTTGAATGTCTCAAGAATTTGCCCTTGGAAGGTGATGCTGAAGTTACCGAGAACCTACTCACCAATCTTGTTGGGTATGCCATGCTTTTAGGGTATGCCATGCGACAAAAGACGAACTACGCTGATTCATCTTCTTTTAAGTGTTTCGAAAAAGGGTTCTTCTGCCAAGTTTTTGGTGAGGGTCAATTTTGCGATGAAAACACCTTCCTCCGGCTTTCCAACAAAGGCAATGTTTTTGCCGTCTTACGAATCCAGCATCGTGTGCCAAGATTCTGGCGAGCAAACGATGGCTGGCTCCGACGAAGGCAAAAACGGCGGGTTTATCGTGTCACTTAAAAGGGAATCCAAGTTTTGTAAACTTCCACCCAGCGATTTTTTGCTTGAACACTTTTCCAAAATTCACCACAAATTTTGCAGAAGAACCCAAACAAGAACGATTGCAAATTGCGTGAACTGATGGTTAGCATCGATGCTGATGAGTCATTCACAAAACGACAATCAGTCCTGCATCCGTTTCGTCGTTTTCGCACCACGTGCCCCAAAGCGATCTTCAATACCAGGTTAGAAGAACTTGCCACGCGTACCCCGCTGCGTCTGACGGGAGCCCCATCTGACCGACGATGATTTTACTAGCCTCTTTGCAATTCTGTCATTTCCCCACTGCTGTCGGCGAAGTTGGGACGCTCGACTCCGATGCTATTGAGTACGGTCACGAACAGATTTGAGAGCGGTGTATCGCGATTAAATTTTAAGAACCGACCATGCTTGATTCCAAGCTGATTTCCACCAGCTAACACGAGCGGATAGTTATCGTTGTTATGCGTTGTGCTGTTGCTGCTGCCGTAGAGTATGACCGAGTTGTCCAGGACCGAGCCGTTCTCTTCCTTGGCACTTTCTAGCTTTCCGAGAAAGTCTACGAATTTCTGGGCCATGAATTGGTCCCATTTGCCAAGCTGTTCGGCTCCCTTCGGCTTATTCCAGCCGTGAGCCAAGCTGTGCAAAGATCCTTTGAAGCCTTCGAGTTGCGGGAACTTTGCAGCCTTCGATGAGGCATCCGCCATGTTCGTGATTTGATAAGTCGCAACACGTGTCGAGTCCGTCCTGAATGCCAAATAAATCAGATCGTACATTGTTTGAATGAAAAGCTGTGGCGCCTTGTCATCGGCGTCCAGCTTCAGCATATCGAGTTCTTCGTCTCGCAGCTCGGGTCGCGGAATCTCCAGCCACTTCTGAGACCGTTGAACTCGCTCTTCAATTTGTCGCACAGAAGACAGGTATTCGTCCAACTTGCTTTGGTCCTCCTTCCCCAACCGTAAACGGAGCGACTTAGAATCCTCCAGCACGCGATCCAGCATCCCGGCAGCACTCTTTAACCGCCGCCGCTTTGCAATCGTGTCGGCATCACCGGCGCCGAAAAAGCGATCAAAAATCTGTTGGGGTTGGTTTAACGCCGGAATTGGTCTCCCTTTGCCGTCGTACGAAAGAGTACTCGACCTAGTCGGTTCCCCAACACCTCCATCGGTCGACATCACCAGCGACGAAAACCGAGTCTGATCACCAATCGCTTCCGCGGCAATCTGGTCTAACGATATTGTGTTGCGAAGAGATTTGTTGTTGAGGAAAGCGCCTGTCAAGAACGTGTCACCCGTATCGTGGCCGCCCATCTTTCTGCCATTAGGATGTGACAAACCACCCAAGACGGTGATGTTCTCCCGCCGAGCCTCCAATGGTTTAAGAACTTCGGTAAACTGAAAATCCTTCCCTTCACCATTGGGAAACCACCGCCACTTTGCCTCGGCACTTTTCTCGTTGGGCAACCCAACGCCAAATCCGAAGTACATTGCTGCAAAGCGTCGAGGTGTGACTTTCGAATCCGGGGTTTTCCCATCCGCCATACATTCCAACCAAGGAAGGCCCAACGACACGCCGGTTCCCATCAAAAATGTACGTCGATCAAGATGCCAAGATTTAGTACCCATGAGTTTCCTTTACGGTCAATGGTTTCAACACGCGATCCACATGCCGCCTCATTTTACCTGAAATGGTTCGCTGGCAACCACATTCTGCACGAGATCTCGCAAGCGAAACCCCTGCGATTGCCACTTGTTCGTAATTTCGTCAACGGCTTGATGATCGCTTAACTCCAATCGACGGCCTAGGCTGTAAGTCAGCAATCGAGATACGAGCGATTTAGCGAAATCTAGCTTGTGTTCGTTGGACAGATGCTGTTTTAACTGGTCGACTCCCGATAGCTCTTTACCGTTGGGGAGTGAGTCTTGCGCATTGACCGGCTGTGTCTTGAAATTTTTGCCGACCTTGCGACGAACCTCTTCTCGCCATAGTCCGACGGCGTCAAAATTCTCTAACGCTATCCCCCATGGATCGATATTGCGATGGCAACTTGCACAAGCTTCGTTCTTGCGATGAATCTCTAGCTGCTCGCGGATCGACAGTTTGTGAAACTCGGGATCAGCTTCGTCCAATGTCGGGACATCCGCAGGCGGTGGAGCAGGTGGGTCGTTTAGAAGTCGATCACGTATCCAAACCGCTCGCCGCACCGCGTGCGAGTCTGCTCCGGTCGAATTGCTCAACAGAATACTCGCTTGCCCCAACAAACCACCCCTGTGCTGTTCTGGTTTGAGTGCAACTCGCCGAAACTCCAAGCCAAAGATGCCTTCGATTCCGTAATGCTTTGCCAGCGGTTCGTTCATCATCGCGAAATCGGAGTCCAGCAGTTTCAACGCGGATTGGTTGGCCCGCAGCAACTCGCCAAAGAACCGTTGCGTCTCTGACCGCATTTCCTGTTTCAAGTTCTCATCGAATCCAGGGTAATACTTCTTGTCAATCGCGACGCTATCGAGAACATTCAGGTGGAGCCATTGCTCGGTGAACTGATCGACGAATCGTCGTGAGCGAGGATCCTGCAGCATGCGATCCACTTCCTTGGCGAGCGTTTTCGGATCTCTCAATTTGTGTTTCTCGGCCAATTCCGTCAGACGCTGATCGGGCATCGTACTCCAAAGAAGATAGGACAGGCGAGACGCCAGTTCCCAGTCGCCAATTGTTCGCTTCTTGTCGCCAGCAGGTTCCAGCAAATAGAGAAACTCAGGACGAATCAAGACCATCGCCAGCGTTTCTCGTGTCGCCGCTTCAAAGGTCGGAAAGTCATCGCGGATCGACTGATAGAAGTCTACCATCAATTTCACTTCGGCATCTTCAACCGGCCGCCGGTAAGCTCGCCGCATGAATTTCTGCAAAACTTCAGTGACGTATTTGACTTCATCTTCTTCACGCAACGGCGAATCGAAGAGCAACTGACGATGCCTCGCGGGCGGCCATTGTTCAAAGTACGGAGATTGGAATTCCAACGACTTAATTGTTAGAGAAGAAAGATGCGCCTCTTCGGGATAGATCTTCCCGCGGGCTTTATCACCCTTGCCTTTTGGCAGAGGGGAACCGTCGTCATAGCGATTGCGAAGTCGAATCACCAAACCCGGGTACTTCCCTTGACCCCGAACAGGCAATGGAAAATCTTCCATTCGACCTCGAAATTCAAACGTTTGTTCCTCAGACTTCGTTACTTCGACAAGATTGAATTCACCAAAAAGAATTTGCGTATCGGGGCGATAGCCAACTGCAGCTTCCAATAGAGGGAAACCTGCATCGTTTTTGATATCGGCAGTCAGCGTGACTCGCAACAAGAAGTCGCCTTCCTCCGGGTAGTCCTTCGGAATCTTGGCGAGAAACTCTTGCTGGCGTCCAAGTCGATTATGTCGCTCGGAATTTCCTAGCCACCCTCCGACGTTTCCGTCCTTGAATTCGTGCTGAAACACTTGCGGCGCTTCGCCCTCTACGATAACACGCTCTAGAGCCCTGCGCGCCGTGGCGAGATAGTACTCGAGATGAATCGCCGACATTCGAAGTGAAGATCCGTTGTTCGTAAACCCGTCTGCGGAAACGGCGTCGGGAGGCAGGTCCCGAGTGTAGTCCATCTCCAAGCCCAACAGGTCTGTCATCGTGTTTTGATAATCGTTGCGAGTCAGACGGCGTAGTACGACTCGTCCGCTCGTTTTGCGTTGAGCCTCAATCGCGACATCGATTGCGTTTGATACCCAGTCAGTTAGCGTCGAACGTTGCTCGTTCGACAACTGCTTTTCATCTTCCGGCGGCATCTCGCCACCATTAAGGACGTTTAATACTTCATTCCAGTTTTCGGCAGCAGCTCGATTGTTGATCAGATCCGTGGAAAGTGTGTCCAGTCGAATACGAGATTCCTGTTTCTGCGGACCGTGACAGCGCACGCAATGCGATTGCAAAATCGGCAAAACTTCTTTCTCGAAATCCGGAATGCCCTTGCGATCGGCTCCGTGCGAAACGGCGACAAATAGGAGTACGAAGAGAGTCGTGAATGTTGCGCGAGTTCTCAAGATTATCTGTTGGGGGGAAAGGGCGGGACCAACGGGCGTTGGCGAAGTAGACCTATTTTCCCTTAATGAGCGTTCAGATTCAAGCGCGATCGGCCGGCGTTTGTCACCGCCGTTTATGAGAGTTGAGTTTGCCTTTGAATGTGGCGTTTCAGTATTTGTAAGAACTTCATTGCGCAGACGATTCAGCAATCCAGTCAGTAGCATCGGTTAGTGTAGATATGGCCAGACCTCAAGCCTGCAAGTAAAATGGGGCTCTCACGCCTGCGTTGTCAACGACGAAGGCGATATGGGAAATTTTGGCTAACATGAACGCCCCGTATGGCGAGAATATTAGTGGGAAGGCATTGAATCGATACCACGATCGATTCAGTTTTTTAAAAAGTGCATGGAGAGGTCTACTTTGAAAATAGCATTCGGAACGGCATCATTGATTTTTGTTGCGGCGTTTATGTTGGCGTTGGCACTGCCGGCGATGGCCGTCCAGTCTGACAAGATCTCCAATACTGACAGCGAGGCCGGCAAAGCTCACGCCGCGTATCCGGGCCATTTTTCCCGGCCACCCTCTGAGGGCAAGGATTACAACACCTGGCGTGATGCCACCGGGCCTGACATTGGTGGGACGGATGTCGACTCCGATCGTTTGCCGTCGCGGGTTGATAATTCCACTCGCCCGCAGTTCCCGCCAATCTACAAGCAAAGGTGGGGAGCTTGTGGTCAGTTCGCAGCAGTAGCGTCGATCTTTACCTATGAAATGAACGTGTTGAACGGCACGATCGCAGACACTGACGCGACGCGGTTCCCTGCTCATTTTTCGTGGAATATGATGAACCATGCCGAAAACAAAGGATCAGAGGCTTATCACGGTTGGGAGGTGGCCAAACGCATCGGCGTGCCCACTGCAAAATCCCACGGCGGGGTCCGTCTGAACAAGATTGGCCTGTGGCCAAACGGCTACGCGATTTGGCGGGAAGCGATGGAGTATCGCGTCTCAGGCTATCGCTATTCGCCGGCCAATACCATTGACCAACTCAACGAAGCCCGTGGTTGGCTTTTCGACCGCAATCAGCCAAAGCCGAACGAGAAGACCCTCGGCGGGCTATTCGCGCTTGACGGACGAATGGGTGAATTAAAAAAGGTCACAGTCACCATTCCGAAAGGTGAATATGCGGCGGGGGAAGACGTCTGGACTCGCTGGGGACCAAGCGGTCACGGACACGGTCTTACCTGTGTTGGATACGATGATCAGGTCGGATACGACGTGAATGGCGACGGTAAAATCACCAACGATCTTGACCTCAACGACGATGGCAAAGTCACGCTCGCGGACTGGGAACGCGGAGCCTACATCGTTGTCAACTCATGGGGCAAGACGTGGTCAAAGGACGGCCGGATCTATCTGCTCTACAGCGCCATGATTGACCCGACTTGGAAGCGTGGGAACTACCTCGGCCGAGCCGAAGTTGTCCGTTATTTGCCCCGCCGGACCCTGAGGCTTAAGCTTGCTTGCGATGACCGGACGGATCTGCGGATGACCATTGGTATTGCAGGTGACAAGGATGCCGCCGCCGCGGAATACGGGTTCGCTCCGGAAGCGTTCAACGGCTGGCCATTATTTGGCAGGGGTAATGCAGGCCACGTTCCCATGGCCGGACCGAATGATGACACTCCAATCGAAGTCGGAATTGATATCACTTCTCTGCTAAAGAACCTGGGCCCCGACAAGGACGGCAAAGGAAAACTTTTTCTGCGGCTCGGCCGAGCAGACGGGAGCGACGCCGTGGGCGAACTGCACGAATGCGCCATCCGCACCTATGATTCCAAGGGTCGCCTGCTTGGTGAATTGCGACTGGGTATTGAAAATGGCAGCTTTGGCAAATCGCCCCTGGAGATGGAGACGGTCATCAGTGATCTGGAACGCGAATAATGGGAGCCCGTGAAGGCATGGGGCATTGCTGGTGAAAAGCAAATGACCGAAACCAGTCGCAAGAGCACGGCGATTGACCAGCAAAAATCTTTGAAAAAACATTAGGTTTTGCTGCACTACGCGGGCGTTACGAGAGCGTGTGAACAGCAAAATTGGAAGTGTTTGGGAATCGAGCAAGTGCAGGAAAGACGAGCGGTTTTCTCAATTCGTGTTGTCGCGCCGCAGAATCCGTTGCAGTTCAAGTCAATTCGCAGCAGTTCAAGTCAATTCGCCGGAATGCAAGGATGATTTGGGAATCGTTATCTAACACTTGGCCTCGCCGAGACGGGGCAAATCGTAACACGGCCTTGTTCATAATTGATGAATCAGTCCATTGGCTATCGCATCCAATCAAGAGTGTAAAGGCGAGTGATAGGCGGGATTGGAATCGAGGGCCCATATTTGACTTGGTCGAAATCTCGAGATTCTGAAGCGGACCCCTGCCTGTCAATCGACGATGAAAGTTGAAAGTTCCGAGAGGCGACATTGTCGCCTTTCGGGAGACCACTTTTCAACTTCTAACAATTAGTTGGACGCTTCCATCGGTAAACCAATTGCGTTTGGGGTTTTGATGCAAAGGTCGCCAAATTGATTTACGGAAGCCTCCTGAATACGAATATACTGTTTGACTAGGAGGGGCATGAAGAAGTTCTTCCGCAATCAGCAGAGGCCGATGTTTAAGGATCAGTCGTAAAGGATCAGTCGTAAATGATCAGTCGTTTAGGTGCAAAGCTGCGATCTCCAGTCTTGGGACATGCCTTCATCGCCTGCATGGATGGTATGACAGGTAACGGGTGCTTAACGTTTGGGAAACTGTACAGGTCTATTTGCCGTCCGGTTTGGTGGTCCCATATCGAGCAAACCGGTTTTGGAGCTGTTTCTGATCGTTTCCAAGAGAAGTACACAAACTTTTTTGATGCAGGATCGTAGGCAGTATATTGTTCAAATAGTTTGCCGCCACCAAATCTAACCTTGTAGGTGATTTTCTTGCCATCCAATTTGCTAGTGACTTCGTAGGTTGTGCCCGCAAAAGCCGGCCCCGCAAAAAGAAAGATTAGCAATAACAAAAGTGGCGAAAAACGGAGCATGTGTGTAGTCCTGCTAAATGCATAGTAAGTTTGTGTTTCGGTTATTAGACGTTTGACGCCGTAGATTGTTACATTCGAATTTCAGGGGACGTCCGGTATTTTGTAAAAAGTCTGTTTTGGGTCTCTGACAGTTCAACGTTAAAGTGGTTTGACTTAGGCGGCAAGCGAGCCTTTTCTTTCGCTCGCGTTAAGTCGCCAGCGACGGCTTTAAAGTTGTTCCTCTTCGTTTGATTCCCTCTTCGTTTGATTTACCCACCGGTATTCCCGTAGGGGATTTTTTTGGCTGCAATTTTTTTTTGTTTTTGCGGGCATCGATTAGTTTGGGAAGGGCGGCGCATCCGCTGATTCGACGTATGCAGCTCTCGACCTTCGCCAGTGCGTAAGCCAACCAGCGAGTCGCTTGACCGGCTCCTGCACGAAAGCGTGCTGCGTGTCGCCGTTTTCCTTTCGTGTTCCGAAATGAGTTTTCTATCGCGTGGGTGCTGAGCAGGTTGCGGTGCAGCGTGTTGAGGCCATCAAGGCTATGTAAAGCGATCCGCTCATCGCCAGCTTCCTCAAGGATTTTTTTAGAGCTTCGGCACTCAGAGGCGTCCGGAACTCGACTAATTCCGCCACTACAGCTTGAGCGTCATTTTTAGCTTAGATAGTGTGGATTCATATGAAGAGGGGGGCTGATTCACCCCAGTGTCGTTTCGACAATTTCGGTCCGGATGCTGTGTTCTCGATTGCGGACTCTAGCCATACATGACGTCTGTCCGAAGCACGTATTTTGATCCCTCTTCAACGGCGACGCCCTCATGGAGAATCGCATGCTCGAAGACGAGCGCCTTGCCAACGGTCGGCTGAACGGCGTGCGTGATCTTCATGTCGGAATCGTAGAACCGAGTTTCACCACCCTTGGCAACATTCGTGAGGTAGACCATGAACGTTAGTTTACTAGTCCGTTCGCCGATACGCACGGAACCATCGTAATGTCGAGCAAAGGCTTCGCTTCCTGTGTATCGATAGTACCGAAGTCGTGGATTGAGCCCCGAAGCCGGTTGTGACTCGATTACAGGCGGTATAAATTCGGCTGCCGCTTGCCAGAGCGTTTCAGCGAGATCGGTGTCGTCAATTATCAGCCTCGCATTGTCTCGGTAGCCGTGAAAGACTTCGCCGTCAATCGTGAACGTCTCGTATCCAATTGCTTCGCTGCGTTCGATGTGGTGATCACAGTCGCTAGGGGAAAGAAAGTCATCGATGATGAAGATGCGGTTACCGTCGATGGATTTGCGTTTCATATTTCTACGGCCTAACTGGCATAACCAAAAGTTGTGTTCTTTGAGAGATTGAAAAGGCGGCGTATCCTGCTTGTTAATTGTTCAAAACTTTCAAGCACGCCCGACGAGGGAAAAGGAGTAGGCCACAAAAAAATTTACAACAGAACAGCTTTCAAGTCCAGAATCTGATTGCGATCCGGAGGTTCTGGCTTTTCGGAGTCAATTCAATTCGGTCAGTCCGCTGGACGAGTTGTTTCGTGAAGGAGCTCGGAAAATGCTGCAAGCAGCGATCGATCAGGAAGTCACTGACTTTCTGATCACGCACTTGAATCGAGTCGATGAGCAAGGCCGAAAGCAGGTCATTTGCAATGGTTATCTTCCTGCTCGCGAGATCCAAACCGGCGCAGGTCCATTGGAAGTTTCTCAACCAAGAGTCCGAGACAACTTGGCAGACAAATCGAGTCGTGTTCATTTCACTTCATCGATTCTTCCGCGTTACCTTCGCCGCAGCAAATCGATCGAGGAGCTGCTTCCGTGGCCTTGTCTAAAAGGCACTTCGACAGGTGACTTTAACGAGGCGTTGCAGAGTTTGCTCGGACAGCACGCCGCCAACCTCAGCCCCAACACGATCGTCCAGCTCAAGGAGAAGTGGTCGACCGAGTACCAGGGTTTCAGTAGACGCGATCTCTCTGACAAGGAGTATGTTTATGTCTGGGCTAATGGCATTCAGGTCAACGTTCGGCTTGAGAGCGAAGGATGTCAGCGGCAATGCATGTTAGTGTTGATCGGTGCAATTCCCGAAGGAAACAAGGAGTTGATCACTGTTGTTGATGGTTATCGCGAAAGTGAGCAAAGCTGGTACGAACTGCTGCTCGATTCGAAAAGTCGTGGTCTGACACTTGCTCCGAAACTTGCCATCGGCGATGGAGCACTCGGATTCTGGGCCGCGATTCGCAAGGTCTTTGGCGAAACCCGCGAACAACGATGCTGGGTTCACAAGACCGCCAACATCCTAAACAAGATGCCCAAAAGCATTCAACTCAAAGCCAATATTCATAACATCTGGATGGCCGCACCCCGTGTAGAAGCAGAAAAGGCTTTTGACTTGTTCCTTGAAAAGGATATCGCAAAGTACCCTGGTGCCTGCGAATGCCTTCGCAAGGATCATGATGTGCTGCTGACGTTTTATGACTTCCCTGCCGAACACTGGGCACACTTGGGAGCCACCAATCCAATCGAATCAACATTCGCCACCCTACGCCTTCGGCACCGCAAAACCAAAGGCAGCGGATCACGGCGAGCAAGCCTCGCCACGATGTTCAAGCTTGGCCAATCCGCAGAGAAAAAATGGCGAAAACTACGCGGATACGAAAAGATCATACCGCTCATTCAGGGAATCAAATTCACTGACGGAATCATGCAGGACGCCGCCTGAAAAAATTCTCAAAACACAAGATTTGACAATAACTCGACATTATTTCTTATACTCTTGATTTCAGTCCTTTCATGATAGAAAGATTCTGCTGAAGTAGTCCCCTCTTTAAAACAAGAATCACCTTTAAAACAAGAATCACCATGCACCAAATTCGATCGATGAAGCAAAGCGAATTGCAGCAGCTTGTCACCTGGGCTGAACGGGAAGGATGGGAACCTGGGCAGCATGATGCGAGGTGTTATTGGGACTTGGATCCGGAGGGTTTCCTTGCATTGGAGGCCGAAGACGGACACTTCATCGGAGGCGGCGCAATTATCCGTCACAGTCCTTCGTTCGGATTCATGGGCCTGTTCATCGTTGATGAAGGCCATCGTGGCAATGGATTGGGGAGGGAGCTGTGGTATGCGAGACGCGACACACTGCTTTCAAGGTTAACTGCCGATGCAACGATTGGATTGGATGGCGTCTACGATATGGTTCCATTTTATGAAAAAGGTGGTTTTGAGCAGTATTCACATCATCGTCGGTTTCGACTCTCCAAAGCGAAACAGGATGCTGCTCGGCATCATGCTATGGTGGATCTGAAGCAGGTCGATTTAGAAAACGTTGCTGACTATGATGCGAAGTGTTTTCCAGCTAACCGAGCCCGGTTTTTGTCAAACTGGATTGAACAAACTTCTGCAATCTCACTTGGCTATATGGATCGAAATCAACTCAAGGGATTTGCCATCATGCGACCGTGTACAACGGGTTGGCGGATCGGGCCACTATTCGCTGATTCCCTTGAAGTCGCCGATTATCTGTTCCAAGCTCTTCAAGTTGAATCGGCTTCATACCTCGAGCAGGGCGAGATGCCAATCTTTATCGATGTACCTGACTACAACCCGCATGGAAAGCTGATGTGCCAGAAATATGACATGGTAGAGGTGTTTGGTTGTGTCAGGATGTACTATGGTTCGCCGCCGAAGCTAGACGAACCTTGTATCTACGGTGTCACCACCTTGGAGGTTGGTTGACGATTGGGTTTGTGACGAACGTGTCGTGAATCCTGGGCGATTGCAAGACGAGGCCATAACCATTCGTATGCGTGCCGATTCGCACCCTTTGGGTAAGCTCGCCAGCGGGCAGAGGGGCCACGACATTTCCGTTTTGCGCCGGATCTGCGTCTCACAGATGCAGGCACAAAAAACGCTGCTTTTGGACTGATCCAAAAACAGCGTGATTTGCTTAGTACCGGAGGTGGGACTCGAACCCACATGAGGTTGCCCTCATCGTATTTTGAATCCTTATAACAGGTCAAACCAATGTCACCTGTCAGACAGGTTATTCGCTGTAAGTTAAGCAACAACAATTACTTGCAATTACTTGCTGGTGTTTGTCGCATGATTCGCAGAGCCAATCATTGACTTGGTTGGCCGTACAGTTGCCGTAGATGCTCTATTGTCAAAGCTATGCGTCTAATCACTCGCCATATCGTGCCTTCGTTCTTAGCCGTTGCAAATCACAACCAAACGAAGATCGTAAACAATGTTCGACGATGATCTGCCGCACAACTGGATAGCCAACGAGAAGTTCAGAAGGGCCTGTAAGAAGAATTGTGTAACTGGTTTCAAAAGATTCTACTTGAATCTAAAGGGGCCTTTAGAACGGTACGCAAGAAACAGGAAGTTAGTCGTCGCGAATCGCTTTTGAGCGAACAGCCTTCAAATCGTTTTACCCCAGATATGCCGCGACCATTTGTGCGTTTGCCACGCGTCGTCGGTGTACACTTCTCGAATAGTCATTCCGTTGGGCAGGATTTCCACGTAAAAGAACGCCTGTTTGTTGCCGTGAAAATGGCTGGCATTGTCTCCGTTGAAGACGTCGACGGCGCTCTTGGTGAATGCGTTCTTTTCAGACGTACCCTCCCATCCGTAAACATCACGCGTGTGGGTGTGGCCGAAAAAGTCGGCAATCACATTGTAGGGACGTATTGTCTCGTAGAAGGAGTGGACGTCCTGAGGGTGCCACTCCATGTGCAGGAATCTCTCCTCGTCTTTCTCATATGCCACGGAATAGCGAGCAATATCAATATGTTGCGTGATGACGATCGGCCGCTTCGCGTCGCCAAGTTTAGCCAGATCTTCCCGCAAGAACGCCAGACTTTCGAGCGGTGCGTATCGCCGTCGCTGAAGGCCTTCCGCTGCCTCGCCAACGACGATTCCAAGATTGATGAAATGGACGTGCTCCCAATCCCATGAGTAGTGCAGCCCGTTCGGAGAAACGTGCTTGACCCCGATGCGGCTCTTATTGCGACGCTTGATCCCATCCACGACTATCGTATCGCCCTGAGGACCATCGTGATTGCCGTGTACCTCATACACTGGGTACTTAAGCAGGCCGTCACGCCCGGTCAGCCCGTAATCCGCCTCAAAGGCAGAAAATTCGGTGGCGATCATTTTGCCGTAGGCTCCGCCCTGTTTGTCAGCACTGTCGACGAGGTCGCCACCGTGGATCACACCGTGCAGGCTGCCCACGCGACCACCGCCCGCATGCTCTGGAATGTCCTCGCCTTGCATAGAATTGAGTGTTTCGACAAGTTTCCGACACACCCTCGCGGAAGCGTCGTCCATCATCGAAGGGTTGGTTTTCTGCGCAAGGTAATGTGTGTCTGTTACGAAAAAGAAGCGCACACAGTCCCGCGACTCCGCAGCGTTCAGATTCCGTACAAACAGCGGGCAAACTGCGAGAGGTGAAGTGGTCGCAATCCCTATCGATCGAATTACCTCGCGACGTGTTAAATAAGGCTGTTCGTTCACGTTCAATTTCCAATTAATTCTCATCTACTGACGCATCAGATCGGAGATCGCCACCGGATAACGAATCCATGTAAGTCCTTGGTTTGGGGCGAGTCGTTTGTTTTTGTAAACTGGCGACTAACCGGAGCTGACTGTTGACGCAATCGCTCAATTTCCATCCCCAAACCAAAGGAACAAGCAATAAACATTATCGCGATTGATCTGGGTAAATTCAACTCAATGGTTTGCTTTTACGACACGAATTCCAACGAACACAGTTTCCAACTGGCCTCAACGGATCGCCGGTATCTGCACAAAGTGCTAACCACACATGCCTGCGACCTCGTCGTCATGGAAGCGTATAGTGCAAGCGGTTGGATCAGCGATCTCTGTGACGAACTTGGGTTAAACAAACTGGTTTGTAGCACTCACGAAGAAGCTTGGCGTTGGCGAAGCGTGAAACGAAAAACGGACCGGGACGATGCCCTGAAGTTGGCCAGGCTCGCCGCAGTTGACCAGCTCAAGCCAACTCACGTTCCCAACCGTGAAATGAGAGAGTACCGATGTATCATCAAGTACCGTAAACAGCTTGTGGGACAAGTCAATCGTTTGAAAAACTCTATTCGAGCCGTCTTTGTCGGACAAGGCATCCCAATCAGCCGTGGTGAGCGAACTTGGTTTACCGGCCGAGAACAAATCAACTCTTATCGGAAGACTCTGGAAGATTGCTCAATGGCGGAACTCTGGAAAGGCCAACTTGATCAACTTCTTACTCAATTGGATCATGTGACCGAACTTCTTGCTGTTGTAGAACGAAAGTCAAATACTCTTGCTCGCGAAGATGATCGAGTTCAACGTGTTATGAAGATTCCAGGTGTCGGGCGAGTCACCGCTGGAGCCATCGTCACGGCGATCGACGACGCCAAACGATTTGAAAGCGGCCGACAAGTTTCGGCTTACGCCGGTTTAGTTCCTCGTCAGTATCAATCAGGTGAAA
The DNA here is from genome assembly GCA_905480545.1 of uncultured Pirellulaceae bacterium. GTDB lineage: Bacteria > Planctomycetota > Planctomycetia > Pirellulales > Pirellulaceae > JABAAE01. The sequence continues at coordinate 5,266 of CAJQQR010000275.1, read as the reverse complement.
CGGACAGAAGGGGAAGAATTACAAAACGAGGTTCGAGATTGCTTCGGACCCTCCTCGTGGAATGTGCCTGGTGTTCACTTCGATACAACCAATGGAGTCGTACAACCTACGAGCGAATCCATGCTGGCAAACAAGTTCGCCGAAAGAAAGCGGCGGTAGCAATAGCTCGCCGGATACTGGTGATCGCTTGGGCGATGCTCAAAGACCACGCAGACTACGATCAAACCAAACTTCTTCCAGAGTCAACTTAATCCATCTTTCAAATCACCAATCCAAACAACTCAAACGAACCGAGACGATCAACCGAAAGACATCGCCATGATCGCGTAACTTTGACAAGGTCAATTCGCAAAAGCATCAAGCAGCGATCGAAACCTGACATAACGAATGCGACATGGCACCAATCACTGAGCGTGACAAAACGTATGGACAACTGAGACCAAGTGCAACAAAAATCCTTGGACACCGCGAATAGTCGTATCCGTCAACTCGTTTGATCTATCTCACGAAGAAAGAAAAAATATCAGCAGAAATATTATTCATACCCTATTCCCAAACCAAGGACTTCATAACGTCACGCGTCACCGGGCACGCGCGAAAGATTCTCAATTCCAAAACCGCTCGACTCGCGTGCATCACATTGTTATCTGGCGATCACGAGCGATTCGGAAACGTTTGAACAATCGAGGTTTCGCCGTTCGTGTGTTCCAGCATCTTGATAGTTTCGTTGCTACGCCAAGCATTATCAGAAAGGGCGACGATTAAATTGTCAAATGTAATTGGTCGAATGTTCGCGTATTGTTCGCGACCAATGAATGACCAGTTCTCAAATTTGTGATGATTCTGAAATGATTCAATCTCGGCACGTCGCCCAATTACGAGATAAATCTCTGGTTCATAGGCGACAAACTCTGCACATGCTATTGGTTTCGAGTGTGACTCGTTTTCCAGATTTGTTTGAAACCAAGTATTCCACGTAATCAAGTTCTGAAGTTCGCGGGTCAACTCATCACTAGGGGCATCGCCATCAAGCAAGCGTGCATTCGGGTTCGCGATTCGATAAAAACGCCAGAGTTCACCGGGCGTGTCGTCGCGATGGTAGGCAAAGTCGGCAATTTCGTCGGCAAACAAATGAAGTCGAACGTACATCTGACTGTCGCGAGGAAACCAGACCGGAAGTAGTTCTGGGTGCGAAGCCAGATAGTCTACGACATCATCACGGGAGCAATCGTGATCGAGAAGGTCGCGAAATTCTCGTTCGATGTTCATGGTCTAGCCAGATCACGTTCAAGTTGACCGAGCCGACAATCGACTCGCAAGTGTTTGAGCGGGATATAATTGGCGCAGCCTATCCCGCGAGTCTCGATTGATTATAGCGGCTTCGGTCCAACGCTTTGTTATCCCGCAACGTTTGAATGTATGCCAGACTGCTTGTTGGAGGATTGGTAATTGCGCCAATCATTAGGCTGATTGTCTGGAATAACTAATTCGGCCGCACAACATCTAAATTTTGCATCAACGCCTCGGTCATCGCGTGGAGATTTTGATGGCGCATTGCAATTAGGACAACTAAATTTGATTACGGTTTTTTTAGGATTTTGGTCTCGTTACGTTTCGCGACTCGCTCTTCGGTGGGCAATTTTGCAGCAGCCCATGCAATTAGTGAAGCGACACCAGGTAAAGACGCCCAGACTCGAACACCGCGTATTATCCAGCCCCAATCTCCCGTAGGCCCGGCCCCAGCATGATCGGGCGGATCAATGGCAGAGAAATAAAAATATGTGCCAGCTGCTAATAACACGAATGAAATAAATCCAACGCCAAAGAAAACTCCTTGCCGAATATCACGTCGGTTAACTGCAATAAGAAAGATAATGGCGGAAATTAGAATTGGCCATCCGCCGACGAACATTATTACAACACCCATGCAAATCACCCAATAATAAAATGCGGTTCAAGACTCTAAAGCCCGTTGCGCCCACAATTTTCGAAATAAGACGGCGTAAGATTATTACGTGTCGTACCAAGACAGCCGCCTAGCGGGATAACGTTCAGGATAATCGAGTGCCGACAACCAGCACGCAAGCAAAAAAACAGAGTGTGACGGCACTTCGATTCATCCGTTGGTTCTGTGGGCTTTTGTTGCGTAATCTGTTGGATCGACACGAAGCCAAAGTCTACCCTGAAGTTGATTTGAAGTCCAATTCATTCCGAGCAATTCGCTGCAGTGATTGACAGTTTGCAGCTCTTGCGACGTGGGCACGAAACCGAAGGAAACTTACCGTCAGTCGGACCATCGATGTTCAACTGCCGACAGGAACAATCTGCCTCGCCAACCAAACGTCGCCAAAGCAAGTGACTCGTCATTCAATTTGAATTGCTCAACTGGCAACGATGAGACCGAGGAACTCAAGAGCAACTCAAGAGCAAGTTCATGCAACCGAATAAATCATTTGCACCCGATTGTAAAACGAACACCGCACCATCGGGCCACAGAACTTGTTTATACCCGGTTTGGTTCCCGAGTAAGTGACTTCTTTCAGTTATTACCCGGTATGGAACACCATACCGAGAGGACAAGTATAACTGGCCCCAGTTCTGTTTTCATATCAAACCCTAAATCGCAATTTTGACACGCCGCTGCTTCTATCGGTCAGTATACAGCCATGGTAATTCAGTGGGATGACAAGGAGCTTGCCGATTCGGAAACATCAGTGGCTGATTTGTGTCATCGTCAGATGGATTCAGCGATCCCACCACGCATGGATCACTCGTTGTTCAATATCGGGGAACCCGTATTCTAGATTGCGAACTGGCCGGATCCCTAACCCCCCCCATCCCGCCAATTGCCGCGGGGAACCCTATCATCGCGGCCAAAAAAATGTTGAACTCGCAACTCACTACAGCCAATTCGGTTTCTCACATTGTTCAAAAGAGAACTTAAGCATCGGTTCGGTTAAAGAACTTCTTGACGCTTACGTTACCCACGGCAGCGTGAATGTTTTCAAAACAATTTATTTCGCTACAAGTCAAAATCTGGGGTCCAGTCGTACTGAGCTAAGGCAACTGAATTTGCATCAGTATTTATGTATATTGAAGTCAGCAGGACGATGAGCCAATATTTTCGTCGAGATCAAACACGATCTTCCCTATGATGGTTCCATGATGGATCCTTGGGCACCTTACTCAAAAAGCAAATTCACAGCAGTCGAAGAATAGAAAGTCAAATCCTCAAGATGAGATCAACGATGCGATATTTCCGTGTGCATGTTTTGGCATTACTGGTTTTTCTTTTATGCACCGCACCGATGTACGGCGACGAGGCAATAAAGGCTGACGATGCCGGATTCGTTTCGATTTTCGACGGAAAGACCCTCAGCGGATGGAAAGGAGATCCAGTCTACTGGAGGGTGGAAAACGGATGTTTGGTAGGTGAGATTACGCCGAAGACGTTGGTAAAGCGAAACACTTTCCTCATTTGGGAAGAGGCCCAGCCAGCAGACTTCGAATTGAAACTGGAATACCGGATTACCAAGGACGGCAACAGTGGGATCAATTATCGGAGCGAGAAGATGAACGATCATCCCTACGCACTCACAGGCTATCAGGCGGACATCGATGGGAAGAATCGATACACGGGGCAGAATTACGAAGAGCGGGGGCGCACGACTTTGGCCTATTCGGGTCAGAAGACGGTTATCCCTAAATTAGAAAAGGCAATTGGGGCAGAGGATAAGAAGAAGCTCATCAAGAAGAATGCATGGACTCCAACGGTGGTGGTTGATTCGCTAGGCACAAAGGAAGAGCTAACCAAGCACATCAAGAGTCAGGACTGGAATCAGGTTCATCTAATTGTGCGGGGCAATCGCCTGCAACACTACGTGAACGGCGTGCTCATGAGCGAGGTGACCGATAAGGACCCGCTTCACCGACGGTTGTCCGGGTTTCTCGGAGTGCAGGTCCACGTGGGACCACCAATGAAGGTGGAATATCGCAAGCTGAGACTGAAGGTGCTGAAGAGAGAAGAGCAGGAAACAAAAGTCATCCATCTTCTAAACGGTAGGGACCTCAGCAAATTTTACACGTTTATTCACAACTCAGATGAGCGTAACGTGGCACCCGAAAAAGACCGCGATCCTGATGGAGTCTATACGATGGCAGACGGCCTTCTTAGGGTCAGCGGTCAGCACATGGGATATCTTGCTACCAAACAGGAATTTCAAAACTATCGACTTGTGGCGGAATTCAAATGGGGAACGAAAACCTGGGATGGCAAAAACCGTGGACGGGATGCCGGGCTTTTCTTCAATGCGACTGGCGAGGACAGGCTTTTTCCGAAGTCACTTGAATGCCAATTACTCGAAGGCGCGACCGGTGATCTTTGCATTATTTCCGGAGCGTCGCTGACCGTCGATGGTGAAACCAAAAATGGGCAACGGTTCGAAAGACCCGGGAAAGGCCTCTGGAAAAACGAACTCGGCTATCGCGGCAAGGATGAGATTGAAAAACCGCTGGGTGAATGGAACCGTATTGTCATCGAGAATCGCGATGGAAAAGTTTCACTCGCAATAAACAACCGCGTCATGCATTCGGGAACAAAAGCGAATCCATCTTCCGGCCGAATTCTGATTCAATCCAACAATGCAGAACTGTTTTATCGGAAGCTGGATTTGTATCTGTATTAAGTCTCATTGGCCCAGCAGCTTGACAGGCAATCGCATGAAGAAAGTTATCGTCAGACTGCGTGGAATAAGTGGGATTCAAGCAGGCGTTTAAGGCTTTGAAAACTGCCTTCCTTCCACTTCACGAAAAAGATGCAACAGTTGTTCGCCTCATGTGATGGGTCCGGGATGATGGGGGCGAAAATATAAAACGAGCTCGCCCTCTCAAAATACCGCTCTGCAATGATCAGCTTCGTTTTTCTATAAACTGGCAGTGAGAAGGATGACGCTGGTTGGGGTGAATAGCTAAAACGAGCACCTTGGCCGACGAAATACGAGTTCACTTTTCTTTGTGACTCCCAGTTCTCGGTCGAGGTTGATTTTCATTGCGACAATTCCATCCCACGTTATTTGCAATTGGATCGGGAATAGCCCACAAGTTGCGCGTAAACATTATTTGCAAGCAATCGACGAACACTTTGATCGAGCTACGCACAATGATGTCAATCCATTTTCAAAAGCGGCGCAAAATGCGGCGCACTCGTTGTCTGCGGAGGGTAGCACCGAGATGCCAGAGGTTGGGAACAGCAAGCCAGCACAATTAG
>CAJQQR010000274.1 GCA_905480545.1 uncultured Pirellulaceae bacterium | reverse complement strand
GCGACGCGAATGCTGTTATTGACGCTGCGTTCTTCCGGATACAAATGACACATCGAAGCCAAGAACACATCCTTGACCGGCGTGGAAAATTCAGGAACGCGATCACGAAACCCAACATCAGTCAGCGGTGCCGCTGTTTTTGTTCGAAAAACCCACGAATGATTTAACGTTGAACGAATTGGCTTTTTATAGATTGACTCCAACTGCAGCATCTGCCGCGACACCAACTCTTCGTCAGATAAATTCCAAATTGGATCCTCTAACGCCGCGTATTTCGAAAGATAAACCAGATGCTGACCATCATAGTGCTCGCTATCGACCAAATTGGTTTGCTCTATGACACCACCGAAATCACAATTTCCATCCGCTATATTCGTCCAATAAATATCGGAGAGTTTCTCAGGTAACGAAAGTACCGTGCAGATCGCGCCTAAGTATTCAATTTCCGAGATTTCTTTGGAATATTGTGGAGCAGATTTCTGGAAAAAATTTGATGCGATCGTGGTTGGCGTCGTAACAACGATTTGATCTGCATCACTAATGCAATCGCCGGACGCCAGCTGGATTTCGGAATTTCCGGAACGGTTCATCGAGCGTTTATCAATGGATTTGACGGGGCAATTCAATCGAATTCCCACGCCCAACTCACGTAACCTTTGGGTAAGCTTATCGGTGAGCTTTTGCAAACTACCCGAAAGGTACCCCAGCTTTTCCTTTCCCGCCCTGCGTGACAATACACGCTGCCGAAGTCGACCTGCGATCCAAGCCAGTGGAATTTGATCAGCCTTATCCCCGAATTTCACCTCAAGCATCGGCCGCCAAACCGCATCGGTCGCATCATTTCCTGCGTTTCGATAAAACCAATTTAATGCCGTTTGATGCTCTTCATTGGTATATTTTTTTCGATAGGCAAGCAGTGCGGACGACAAACCGAATCGAAGCCTCCCTGAAAGACTCATTGCATTAAATGACGCCAAGTCTCTGATGCCGTTAAAATCATAGATTCGATCGTTTCTATAAATCCCCATGGTTGAAGAAACGTATGAGACGTCCGAGTCCAGGCCCAACTGCTGTAACAACCAGTTGATCTCGACATCGTGTGTAAAAAAATGATGATAAAAGTACTCCAACCGTTTACCGTTCCCGACGTCAAACGTGTTTAGCAAACCACCAACTCGATCGCTTGCCTCAAGCACTTCTACGGTGACACCAGCCCTCGTCAGCAAAAAAGCCAGAGATAGACCGGTCACGCCACCACCAACAATGACCACTTTCATTATGCGGCCTTTCTATCAATGCCAATCGAAATTATGTTGGCGCCGCGTTCGAAAGGCAACTTTCCCACCGTCGATTCACTCATGATGGCAACGGGTCTTTCCGATGAACCTTCATAGATTTTTAAGACGTACTCACCCACGATGCCGATCGCTGCAGTTATGGAACCGGCCGAGATTAAAACCAGCGATGCCAATGCAAGAAGAGAAAAAGTTGTCGTTGAAATAAGGCTTGATAGGAGCCCGAAAACACCGCCCGCCAGGATTAACATGGAAATCAAAACCAACGCACCCGCCAAATAAGAAATCAAGCGAATCGGCTTTCTGGAGTAACCAAGCAACCCGTTAATCGCTAGATCCAAGAGCATTAGAAAGCTGTACTTTTCCTTACCCGCGGCACGCGAATTTCGTTCATAAGGGAGTGGCTGCTGATTAAAACCAACCCATGCCCGTAACCCACGAATAAAGGGCATCGACTCTTTGGATGTCAGAATCGCTTGAACAACCCTTCGATCCATCAAACAAAAATCACCAGAGTCCAATGGGATTTTGATGTCAGCCACTCGATCGAGAATTCGATAAAACGACTTATATGCAAATCGTTTGACGAAAGATTCCTTTCGTTTCATCCTGACACCGTAGGCCACGTCTGCACCGTCCAGCCATTTCGCGGTGAATTCCGCGATCAATTCCGGAGGATCTTGAAGATCGGCATCGATCACAAATACTGCGTCAGAATTCGTGTTCTCCAACCCGATCCAAAGTGCCCGTTGATGACCGAAATTCCGGGACAATCGAATCGCATTCCAATCTGATTGTGCAACTGTAAAGGAATGCAACTGTTCCCAAGTGTTATCCGTCGAACCATCATCAACAAACAGCACGCTTATATGACATCCTTCCGGATGCTCTAGGTGACGCAAGCGTTCATAAAGCAGTGGCAAAACCTCTGATTCGTTAAAACAAGGAATCAGAATCGTAATTGTTTTGTCGTTTTCCAAAATCCATCCTTGAACCATGGTCTAAAGTTGACATTTTGTCGTAAATTTGGCTGACAATGGCAAGGTGAATCTACGAAAAAAGCCGCGTTTATCGCGGCTTTTCAATTAATTTCTGTTTTATTCTCTGGTCGGACTAAAAAGGGCTGGCTCGATTGTCGTTATTGCCCAGTGCCGCAGCACCCAACGCAAGTCCGGTAGCACCGATAGCTAGACCAAGTCCACCACCGCCGCCTATTCCACCGCCGCCGAATCCACCGCCGCCGAATCCACCGCCTGCTAGTCCACCCCCGGCAGCTCCGCAACAGGAGTCAACCGGAACGCCACAACATGGTGCGCCGAACCCAGCGTCTAAGACCAAACCTGCTTCTTCACTGGGAAGAATGTCTTGCGTTTGGCCCGCTACCAAGGTGATGTCAATTGGGTTATCTCGGAACGATACGTTCGAAACAGTTGCACTCGCCACGACTTCCAAACCAAATACCGAGAAACCTGAATCGGCTATAGCCATCACAGTGTAAACACCGGGCTTTACCGCAGAAAACGAGTACGCACCATTGTTGACTTCAACATTTGCCACAACGTTGTTCCCTTGAATCAGAAGAACGTTTGCGATGTTCGCCAACTCGCCATTTAAATTTGAAACACGACCATTTACGGTGCCTTCAGAGGTAGTCGGAGAAATCACTTGCACCGAAACCAACTTAACTTTCGTGTCCTTCAATGGCTTTGACTCGGCAAATTGCTTTGAGTACTGAGACAAAATCGTAGTTGCGACTTTCAGTGGCGCTGGCATCGCAACAAATTCAAATTCAGTTGATTTGTCATCCGCAGCGGTTACTTCAACACCAGTCGCAAGCAAAGCTTGATCACCATGAGCGAGCAAGTTGTACCGACCTGTTCCCACATTTTTGATCTCGAATCGACCGTTCTCATCGGTTTTTGACTCGCCAATGATTTTCCCACTACGGGAAATCGAAACCGAAAGCTTTTCCGCAGGAGTTGCCGCGTCAAAGGAAGAAATCGCGGTTGAGATCTTTCCAACCAGGGATCCATCAGCGTTCAGGCCGATAGATTTGATGGTGACATCCGTTGGTGCGGAAATACCGGCCTCTTGAGCTTGCGTAACTGCTCCGAAAAGTCCAATTACCGCCGCCAAAATCAATGATTTGATTTGGGTCTTCATTTCTTCTCCAATTATGTTCGTTTAAACTGATCGGATAGATCAGCGCACAGCCTCTTCCGTCGTGATCGTATAGGGTAATTGCCGACTTCTGAAGATTCAACCAGAAACACCCGTTTTTCAGAATAAAACCCAGAGATTTCCCAAACTATTTAAACCCCCAATCCGACAGGACACTAACAGCCCTCATGATCCGTCAGGGGTGATTAATCCAGCATTAGGGGTCACTGGCAGTCACAAAACACCAATCAAAGACAGATAGCAGTTCCAAAAACGCGATTTTTTCTAATTTTAACTCGGATAAACCGTTATTAGAACTGGTTGAACTATTTAACGTTTGGGCTTTGACCACATCAACGAACTTAACTGGCGAAAATCGTTTTTCATCCGAAAATACGTCACTTAATCCAATCTCCGTCCACATCAAATCGGTCATTAAAGCAACGGCATCAATATCCCCAGCACGATTGAACCAATATTTTGCGTTTGAGAAATCGCCTTCGCGGCGGTGCATGATTCCATGTAGATAGCTGCCGATTGGTTCGTGAATGCTCTGACTGATGGTATGGGATTCGTCGAGATAATTATTGAATAACCAAAGGGCTGAAACGCAGCATTCTGCACACACTAAGTTTTTCGTTTCAGGAAACAGCTCACCCGCGGAACATTTGGCGAGTTTGGCATAGTTCGCATCGACGGGAGTTCCAGCATCCAACGCGACCAAACCTTGATCGGGAATCAGCTCGGCCAATCGTCCATATTTTTTCACATCCAACATTTACATCCAACTTTCAAAAGTAAATTGCTATCGCCTTTTTAACTCTTTGAACAAACGATAACCTCATGAGAACGACGTCCAATTTGTGAAAGAGAAAGATTTGAGCCGAAATCAAGACAGCATTGCCATTTTTGACCAATTGTATTCCTCCCCTCAAACATTCGGAAGCATCGCTCAGGTTGTTGACGATGTCCGGATCGTCGATTTGGGAGTTAGTTGCAACGGCGGAGTTTCTGCAGGCATTTCACTGGCAAAAATATCTGCTGGTGGACTGGCGGATATTTCAGTTTTGAAAAGCTCAATCCTGCAATCAAATCCGACTTGCGTTCAATTTCGAACCGATCACCCATTGTCCTGTTGTATTGGCTCGCAGTATGCCGGCTGGCCGATCAGCCACAACAGCTACTTTGCAATGGGCTCTGGTCCGATAAGAGCGATCAGGCAAAAGGAAAAAATACTTGCCGAGTACGATTTAGTTGAAAGCGACGAATCTGGCGTGCTCTGTTTAGAGTCGGCCCATTTACCCAACTCTGACGTGATATCGTTGATTGTGAATGAAACGGGAATCGATCGCTCCCAGCTTCGCATTGCCGTCGCACCAACTCGATCGATCGCAGGGTCCATTCAAGTTGTTGCTCGCAGCGTCGAGACATGCCTGCATAAATTACACGAAGTCGGATTCGATTTACGACAGATCGTTTCGGGCATTGGCATTGCTCCTGTTCCTCCAATTGCAGCTGATGACCTAAAAGGAATTGGCATGACGAATGATGCAATCCTGTACGGAGGCGATGTCGAACTTTGGGTAAAATGTTCTGATGACCAACTCGCGGAAATCGGGCCCCAAACCCCCAGCGGCGCTTCAGCGGATTACGGGCGGCCTTTTTACGAGTTATTCAAGGCGAATGATTTTGATTTCTACAAAATCGATCCGCTTCTGTTCAGTCCAGCCAAAGTGTCATTCCACAATTTGTTATCGGGTAGATCGTTTCAGTTCGGCAGCTTGAACGAAGATCTAGTTTCAAAATCGTTTGGTGTGCAGGTCTGATTGATGCAAAAACGATTTCGTATCGACGTCCTTTCACATCCGTCAAGCTGGTATTTCACAACGCTTAACGCTGCGGCGAGAAAGCAGAATGTAGACCTTCGTTTAAAGCTATTTTCGGATATCCAAACCAATATAGAATTTGGTAAACGCGATTCTTCAATTGACACTGATGCAGTCATTGTTCGCTCGATGCCGTTGGGGTCGCTGGAGCAAGTAATCTTTCGGATGGATGCATTACGGTATTGTCAAAATTTTGGGGTCGGGATTTTTAACTCACCCTCTGGCTTGGAATCAGCAATTGACAAAGCATTAACCTTAATTAAGTTCCACAACGCTGGGATCCCGTTTCCCAAAACCGGAGTATTTCAATCCGCCGAAGGTGCCAACAGCTTTTTTCAGAATCGGAGTTCAGACGTCGTCGTCAAACCGATTTTTGGAAGCGAAGGTCGGGGACTGATTCGAATAGCAGAACCTGAAATTGCCCAGCGAGTTTTCACATCGCTGGAACGCACACAAAGCGTTATCTATTGCCAGGAGTTTGTCTCAAATATCGTGTGCGATATTCGGATTCTTCTGATTGGGGAAGAACATTTTGCCGTCGAGCGACGGAATTCGAAATCTTGGATTTCTAATGCCGCCATGGGTGGCGAAACGTTCGCCTATGTTGCTTCCGACGACGAACTTCGGCTTGCAAAAGCGGCGGCGAAGGCCGTTGAAGTCGAAATCGCGGGTGTCGATCTGATACGAACATCTGACAACAAGTTGTACGTGATAGAAGTTAACGCGGTCCCCGGTTGGAAGGCGTTGAATCGCACGCTCAACAAAAGCGCTGAAGTTGACGTGGCCGCAAAAGTAATTGACTTCGTCCGACAGAATTCCGCTTAAATCACCGCGAGTTAGCGATCCTCGGAAACGTTGTTTTTTTCATTTAAACAAAAAAAGCTCTCGTTATTTAGTTCGGATTTCCGACGCGCCAGCCTCGCCAAAACAGGTAAATGGCACGGGCTTTCTTCCGAAACAGGAACAAGATCAATACGGATTGAGAAACCACTCTCGACAACGGGGCCTCGATTCGAAAAAATCGGCCGCGTCGAATCAAGGCTTGACACTAAAAGTCGTTCTTGAGCGTCCATAATCGAATAACGAAAATCCATACGCGAAGTCTCGTCGTCCACTGCTTCAAGCTGATTCGGCATTTCGCAATTCCAAACAGCGGACAGCAAGCTTGATGGCTCCGTTGGATCGTTCCAAGTGATACGTTTCAACCTTCGAATCGGCAATTCAGATTGCCACTTCCGTTTGAGCCGATTGGCTCCGGGCAAAGATGTTGTTTGAAAATCGCCCATTCTCGCAAAAACTCGCGAATTTCCGGTTGCCGTGGAATTTTGCGGCAACCTCAACGCTGCATTTTTTTGGTGGGCATACCAATTGTCTGTTGTCTCAAATGCGAATCGTTTATCGCACCGAGAAATGAACTGTAACACCTTCGAAAGTTCGATCGTCGTCGTTCCAGCCAGCGATACGTGAGTCAGAAAGCAGTTCAGTCCACTAATCTCAAATCGTTTGAGAAAAAAACCACTCATGATTTGCTTGTCGTAAAGGAGAGTTTGTCGTCCTCCGAAGAGTCGCAATTCCTTAAAACATCCGGACAACAAAATCACTTTTTTTTCTTAAATTTCTCAAACCAATAAAGAACATACGCGGTTTTTGAAATCAGATGGCTTGGGCGAGCAGCAATTCCGTGGCCTGCTCCTGGAATTCGGACCATAGCCGTTGGGATTTTTCGAAGTTTCAGCGCCTGATAGAGTTGCTCCGACTCAGAAATGGGTGTTCGATAGTCATTTTCTCCGGTCAAAAGCATCGTGGGTGTCTCGATTTTGCCAACCTGCATAATGGGAGATCGCCGCATGTATTCGTCGAGGTGATCCCACGGATAACCTGGGAACCAATATTTGTAAAAATAATTGTATGAATCGGCCGTCAACGCGAAACTGAACCAGTTAATTACTGGTTTCGCTACCACCGCTGCCGCAAAACGATTCGTTTTTCCTACAATCCAACTGGTCAATACGCCTCCGCCACTTCCGCCCGTTACAAACAGCTGGTTGGTGTCGATGTATCCTTTGGCGATGAGGGCGTCGACTCCTGACATTAAATCGTCAAAGTCATTTCCCGGATAATTGTGGTGAATTAAGTTTCCAAACTCCTCACCGTAACTCGTCGATCCCCGCGGGTTCAAGTAAAGCACAACGTACCCAGCCGCCGCATAAAGCTGCATTTCTGCTGAAAACCGCGGACCGTAATTCGCAAAAGGCCCACCATGAATTTCGAGAATCATTGGATATTTTTTTTTCTCATCAAAATCAGGAGGCGTCACGATCCAGCTTTGAATTCGCTGGTTGTCAAAAGACGACGAAAACCAAAATTCCTGAACTTTACCCAAATCCCGTTCGCCCAACAGATCCCGATTCAAATCGGTCAATTGAATTGGTTTTGACGCACCGTTTTGCAGAACCGCGACGCTTGCCGGACTCATCGTTCCACATTGCGTGAATGCGATCGTCCCATCATTGGCAATCGAAAAACTGCCACTCGAATAGGGTCGCCCAAGGGTCGTGCCGCCCACATTTGAAACGATCTTTCGAAATTCACCGTCAAGCGAAAATTCACCAATCGCAGTTGTCCCTTCTTCGTCATATAGAAAACAGGCTGCCCCGGATTCTGGATTCAATTTAAGGGAGGCGATACTTCTGTCAAATTCTCGACTGACCAATTCCTCTTTGCCATCTTTTAACTTGTAAATTTTGCTCGGCTGATAACCTTTTAAGTTATCAACATTTCCAGAGAAAATAACTTCGCCACCAGCCAGTTCGATCGGTGATTGCGTCGCTCCTTTCCTGTTCACAATTACGGTCGTTTCACTTGATTCAATATTCACCGAATATAGATTTTTATGATTAGGTTCCAAGTCCGCATCAGCAGTCCGATTCGCGGAAAACCAAATGGAAGTACCGTCCAGGGACCAAGAAAATTCGGATGAATGGTCGTAGTCTCCGCTGGTGATCTGTTTTGCTGTTCCCCCAGAAGCATCCACCAGAAACAAATGCGTGTGACCTTCACGCAAATATCCTTTTCCGTCAGCCCGGTACTTGAGCCGTTCGATATATTTTGCAGGATCAGCCCACTGCGCGCCGTTCGGTTGTTTCGGAAGCTTGACGTCAATCGCTAATTGCTTTGGAACAAAACTTGAAAACGCGATCTTCATTCCGTCGGGCGACCATTTTAATCCAGTTGGAGACTCCAGTAATGAAGTTAATTTTGCTGTTTGTCCGGTATCCATCCATCGGCAAAAAACCTGGCTTTTGTCTCCGTCACTGGCAACATACGCGACTCGACCTCCATCGGGCGACCAACGTGGTGAAGATCCAAATTGGTCGAAATCGGTTAAGGGGCGGTGGTTTGTGCCAGCAGCATCAACGATCCATAACCGAGCCCGTCTTTTGTCTGTCATAATATCGAAGGAGTTTCGCACATATACAACTCGCTCACCGTTGGGCGATATCTGTGGGTCCGAAGCAAATTCCAGATCAAAAATATCGATCTGACCCAATCGACGAATTGATTGTTCAGGATCATCCTTCTGTAATTTGGTTTGAATACTTGATGCACCGTCTGATTCTTGGGCAATCAAGCAAGGCGTGCAACAAAGAACAGCAGCGATTAATATCGCAAACCAATTTAAGAAGAGAAATGAAGTTTTTTGGTGGGAAGTCATGAACTCTCTGTTTGAATAACTAAGTCGGGATGGGCGTTTTCTGATTTCGCAAGATAACGATTTGCTAAACTTCAAAACGGACCTTTGGAATTTGTTTTTGTTGCACCGCGAGTTTCGCCCGGCGTTGTGCCTCGATAGTCTTTTCTTTTCAGACTTTCGCCTGTTGTCCGGTCAAACGCGTCTCGTGAAAGGTTGGCGGGAAAACTGTCATTTGTTTCGTCGCACCAACGCCTTAATAGACTCCGCAATTCGACCTGTTTTTTTTCCATCGCTGGGGTACCAAATAGATTTTCAAGCTGGTTTGGATCAACCATGGAATTATACAGTTCGTATCGCGCTCGCGGCGTTTCGAAAACATCAGCCTGAGCCTTAGTAAGTGCCTCCCGGTCTTTTTGCTTCAGTAAAGACTGGTGCGAGGGCGAACGAACCGAATCTGCCGGTCCTTGCCAAGGCAATTCCGGTCGACGGTTTTCGATTAATAGAAAACCGGAGGCATCCCGAATTGACCGACCATAGGCTTCATAGTCATGCCAGTTGTGTTCAGAAAAAGCGTAACGTCGCACCTTCGCGTTGACGTCGGCAAAAGTTAACGATTGATCGAGACCTTGAATCGTATCCGGCGGTTTGATGCCGGCAATACTCAAAATTGTAGGTGCGATATCGATCGCACTGACCAATTGGTCGCAGTCGCCACCCACAGCTTCTATTCCCGCCGGCCAATGAGCAATCAATGCGGTCTTCATTCCGGAATCGTGAAGCCGAGTTTTTGCTCGCGGAAACGGTCGACCGTTATCCGCCAGAACGAGAATGAGGGTGTTTTCCAATTCCCCGGATTCACGAAGTGCCTTTACGACCTTACCAACGAAATAGTCGTATCGCGTGACCTCATTGTAATAGGATGCCAAATCCCGCCGTGTTTCCAAGTCATCCACCAAGAAAGGTGGAACAGAAAGTTTCAATGGATCGTGTTTTTCACCATACTCCGGTTTCCATTCTCGGTCACCGTCCCAGCCTCGGTGAGCATCGATTGCTGCAAACCAAAAGAAAAATGGCTTGTCCTTCGGACGGTTTTCAAAAGCAGAAACCCATTTCCCATGGGCGCCATGGTTGTCTTTCAGCTGACCGTTGTCGATCAAGTCAAATGCTTTTTTAGTGTCTCCACTATCTAATTTTTCAATGTTCGCTCCACGCTTCTCCTTCGACATATGATTCTTTCCAACCAATGCCGTGTAGTATCCGTTTCCGCGAAGCAACTCGGGAAACCACGGCAAGTCTCTCGCAATCGGCAAATGCAATTCTGCCGCCTTTCCATTGTTGTGCGGATAGCGACCGGTGATGATACTTGCGCGACTCGGACTGCAGCTACTGGCCGTTAAGAAAGCATTGGTGTACCTCAGTCCGTTGCCTGCCAGAGAGTCAATATTAGGGGTCCTCGCCAATTGATTTCCATAACATCCGTAGTCATTCCAACTGACGTCGTCCGCAATAAAGACGATCACGTTCGGTTGTTCGACCGCAAAAGCCGTTTCAGCTGAATACTGAACGATCCATAACACAACCACAACTCGCATTAATCCAGTTAACCCGCGATTCATCCGATTTGTCTTTTGTTTTTGCATAGATTCGTTTCCATTACGGGCAACCGCCGGATTGACCAATTGATTTTATTGAAGCGTAACTACCAACTCTAATTTTACTTGCCTTTTGTTAAACCACGTAAGTGTCGTGATGCGTTTTAGAAACAATGAATGCATTTTTTTTCATCACGATTCTCAGATGATGTGGTTTCGAAACATCCGTCAAGGCAAACCCTCTATTTTCGCGAGGTTTTTGACATTGGCACAACGAGTGCTTTACCTCTAGTCATCACCCAACTCCATTTTCAAGACGATCCAGGAGAAACGATGCACGCAGGAATATTCATTGAAATGGCAACTGATCTTTC
>CAJQQR010000273.1 GCA_905480545.1 uncultured Pirellulaceae bacterium | reverse complement strand
CTCGTTCTGCAAGATAAATTCGCAACAGGAAAAAAATGGCGATGCAAGAGATCGCAACAACCCAAAACCAATGAATCGGTGCAGAATAACGAATCACGTTTTTGAAAATGGGTTCGGTCATTGCGATCGCCCGAAACGTTGACTGAGCGTGGTTTCAAACAACAACAGGCCAACCAAACCAATCAACAACAATTGATATCCTTGAAATTGACTTCGCGCAGAGAGGGCTTGATCGCTGGACTCATTTTCAGACACCGAATCTTGAATTGGTGAAATCGATTCGAGCTGGCTTTCCTGCGTCGAAACATTGACTGAAAACTTTTGGGTCGATTCCTCCTCACGCGTTTTTGACTCGACAGATACAACTCCTGGGCGATCCATGGGGTCAGAGCTCCACGTTACAATCCCATCGCTTTGCTGCCACCGAGCGTCAAGCTTATCACCGTTTGCATACCGGACCGACAGTTCCTCCATCAATTCATCTCTCTCCAATTCGCCAAAAATTGCGTCACCAACCTGGAAGGATCGGACAGAATCAAATTGCGAACCGGATTGAAAAATCTCTTGGATTAAAGGTGGAAATGCTGGCCATGCTTCGTTTGCGTTCCACGATGTCTTTTCGTTGTTACTCGAACGAGACAAACTCGAGGATGAAGAGGTAAATAAGATGCACTGACCGCTGCCCATTTTACAAGTGACCAACAACGGGTCACCATTTTCAAGTGTCAGATCGATTCGTGTCAAAGACGGATCATCGATCCTCGTTCTGTAATAGTTCCAAATCGGCATACTGTTCAAACCAGAATCTTCGTTGCCGCGAAAGGTTCGTAGCATTGGACTTAAATACGCCATGACATTAATTCGATAGTTATCAACACCGGCGACTCCCAACAACTCAACAGGCAATGTGGGCAATTCATCGACCGGTTTTTTCCACGCTTGATTAAAAGCTGTTCGATCAACCTGATCGCCCAGGAAAATTACAACCGATCCGCCGGATCCAGCAAACCGCCGCAACCGCACAACATCAGTATCAGACAGTCCACGGACATTATCCACAAAGACAAATTGGAAGTTGCCCAGCACCTCATCAGCCAGTGATTTCGGATCAACCACGACAAATCGAAAGTCCGATCTTGCCAGCTCGTTTGGCTCCAACGCGAATTGCAAAAACCTTGAGACCCCACGTTTGCTTTCAACAAAAAGAACGTCCTGCTTCTCCACCGCTTCAACAATTTTATAGCGGCGGTTATCGACTAACAAAGCATCCGAACTAATCTTCGCTTCAATCTGCATCTCGCCCACCCTTGAAATTTGCAGATCAAAAGCAACACTCGCTTTTCCATTGGGTGGAATCAAAACGGTCTTGCTTCCTACCGTCTCATTGTCAATCAAAATTTCCACCACGACGGCTTCTTTTTGAGGATAGGTTTTGGCACCCTCATTGCCGTCGATCAAATACCTTCCGAGCGATCGAGAATTCTCGATCTGGACTTTGCATTGAAACGGCTTTCCAAGCAACAACTTCGGTTTTTCAATTTCGATTTTCGTAACAAAGTTATTAGAAACATCACGCTTGGGAATTGGGTGAAACTGAACACTCGCGACCGAAAGAAGTAAATTTTTTAATTCAGAAAACACCCCATTCGCATGTTCACTGCTCCGCTCTTCATCGGAGGGCAACCAGTCAACTGCGGAGTAATCGCTAATCATATGAATTCGTATTTCGCCAAAGAGCGTTGAATCGTTTATCACCGACAATTTCGAGAGTTGCCGAAAAACCTCTATGGGATTCAAAACGGTGTTCGATGCAGAGATCAATTCTATTTCTGAAGAGACCAGATTCTTGTCTGCAACCGGTTCACCCACAGAAGGAATCAAGTTTGTATCAGCGGCAAAAACCAGGAACCCATCTCCGTGATTCGCATCTTGGACGATAGAAAGTGCGATGGACTTTGCGCGCTCTAGGCTGGATTTCTCATCTTGAACCATCTGCATCGAATACGAACGATCAATGACGAACACATGCAAAATCGCTTTGGGGGCGCCTCCGTTAAGTACACTAATTCCATTGCTCGAATAGGGTCCAGCAAGCGCAATGGCAAGCATCCCCACAATCAACACGCGCACGCAGAGCAAAACAAGTTGCTGAAAAGTGATCCGGGCCGATGCTTTTTGCATGGCAAGCATCAGATAGTGGGTCGCCGCCCATTCCATCGGCCGATGACGGTGACGATTCCAAAAATGGATGATGATCGGAACCGCAACAGCCAATCCAAACAGCAGTGCGAGCGGCTGTAATAAATACACCCCTGCGCCAAATAAAAAAATTCCGAAGCTCACGAGCAATTCATTGCGGGATTCCAATCAACTCAAACAATCAAGTCATTCAAGAGGCTAAAACGATTCAACGTCTCGTTGAGAGCGTGCCCAAACCCCGTAACGCTCATCGATCTTTGCGCTTTTATAATCGCCCGGATAGAATACAAACAAGTGGCGAAAAGAAAGTGATTCGCCCTTCTTTAATGTGTATTCGCCGATCGGCTCCTTCTTGTTTTCAAAATGATGGATGCCAAACGGATTGGCTGACAGCAATCCATAGTCCCTCGCATGCCACCAAGTTGGATGCCGCAAATTGGAGGGGTGATCAAAAACCGCGATTCCCACTTTACAGTCATCAACCGTTCCCCAATATGCAATCCATTTTGCCCGTTTTCCCCATATATTTTTTTCCGTATCGCCTTCGGAGTTGATCGCCTTTCCGTTGGCAATTTTTTTCCCAACGGCTTTGACGACATTCTTGTTGTCGCTAATCCGCAGTGCCGGATGCATCCGTATTCCCATTTGACCATCCTTGTTGTCTCCAAACTTGATATCGCCTTCGGTTGCGTGATAGGTCACGGTGAATTCGATCATGCGAGTATCGCCATCAGTCTCAAACCGGATCGTCCGCGAGTCAGTGGCAATGATTGTCTTTCCATCTTTGCCGACCAATTTATTCCGCGTCTGGATCGTGTCACCTTCGGCTGAAACCAATTCAGTTTGTCGAGTGGTGCCGGCTGTTTTCCCTTCATGCCAAAAACTCTCGTTGTTGACTTTCATATGACCGAACCAAATCGACTTATGATGCGGATGATCCTTCGCTTCATTGGCATTGCCATCTTTCATCGGCCAGTTTCGAGTCATACCGACACCAAACGGTCCGATCACCGGATAAAGAATCGGTTTCTCGTAGCCCTTGAAGACGTATTCTGTAAAGAGCTGATCGTCAATTTTGACGACGACTCGATTGTCTTGCTTTTCAAGTTTGATTCGGGATTCGGTAACTGACGCAGGTTTGACAGACCGTTCCTGCGCCCAACAACGTCCGAAAGTCAGATCAAGGCCCAAAACAAAAAAACAAGCGATTAAAACAACGGTGCAACGCATTTGAACTGTGAACATCGGCAAGTCCGAGGATGTGTCAGGAAGTGAATTACTGTTAATGTATTTGCAATAAGCTTCCCATACAAGTTTATCATGGATGTTTGCGGTGAAGTCGAACTAGGCGTTATCCACTTTCTTCAATTTTTTTCCCTCACCTCTTGCCTGCCCAAACGATCTACGAGGCATCGATTGACTCAATCTTAGTGAACATGCTGATTCCGCTTTAACGCATTCTGAATCGGCGGCATTACTTATTCACGGAATTACTCAAACGCATGTACGCCGCGGATACTTCCGAAGCAAGCCCTTGAATTTCGCCGTAGTGCCGTTCTTCCATGGCATCACGCATTTCATCAAGTGTTTCCCGATAGTTTTCTGCGTTGGCGGAGCAAAATTCACTCACTTTCCCCTCTCGAAGAAAAATCCCTACTTCAAGCCTTCTGGATAAATCATCACAAATCGGAACCCATTTCCGAACACCTTCCCAATCTTTCGTTTTTGCGGCGATAACACATTCAGTATGAATCGCGAACAAATCTGGCATCAATTGCTTGGGAGGGGGGTAATACAAATACGCACCGCCAATGCTCGCAAAAACCAGCCCGATTACGGTAATCAAACCCAGAACCCATCCGGGTATGACGCGATCAAATCGACTCTGCTTCGGACGTGTCTGAGCATACCAAGCATTCAGATCAATGAATCGTTCTAACGGCAAAAAACAGACGCCGCAACAAACAAGAAATAGAAGAAGCACAACGCCGCCGTGGTCATTTTCTTTTTTGAACTCCGCGGCATCATCATAGGCCTTTTCCAATCGCCCTTGGGAACTCGATTCGTACGGGTGAGTGTAAATGTCGAAAGCGTGTGTGTGTCCCGTTGGATGCACGCCTTTGGGGTAAAGCGGTTTATCCAGACAATAGGCCAATGCCACGGTTACTAGAATTAAAAAAAGCGTAAATGTCAGTGCTCGCTTGTAACCAAATGCAACGACAAACCACAACAATAAACCGAGGTTCGTTCCGGCGCCAAGAATCAAAAGCGAAAACGCGGCTCCAATCGAATTACCGTGCTGGACCATTGATCCGATTTGTCCCATCGCTTGCACGGGCGTCGCGTAAATCGGCGTCATGAAAAATGCCATTAGCGCTGGCGCATAAATTTTGTCTGGTTCTGCCTCCGCTTGCATTGCGCCCTTGGGCACAGAAACGGTCAGCATTACAGAGCAGATGACGCCAATCAGAATGAACGTAATGGTGGGACTGATTAAACTGCGACAAGTATTGTGAATCAATGCGATCGAACGTCGCAAGCCAAACGCTGCTTCGAATGCGTCTTCCCGAGCATCGATCGGTTGTGGAAACCAAATATCCCAGAGAAGACCAAGCAAGCTAACGATGATAAAAGCGGCAAACGTAAAGACTAAAATCGCGACGGGATCGGCCATTGTCAGCCCGTAGAGGAACGACATCGGGTTAAAGAGGGGTGCCGTCAAGCCAAACGAGACAATCGTTCCCCCCTTTACCCCTGAACGATGCAATTCCCGAACAATTGGAATGACTCCCAGTGAACAAACCGGCAGCAACATCCCGAAAAGCCATCCTAAAACCAATCCGAATGGAGTTCCGGTACCGAACAAAGCTCGAGTCTTTTCCGGACCCAACATGGTCCGAAAAACACTTGCGATAAAACATCCGACTGCAATCCAAATCGCTGAATCGACAATGACTTGCGTTGAACGAAGGACAACACCGGACAAATAGTAATCGATCACGCCTTGGGTTCCTTTTCGCTTGCAACTTTCTCGGATGCTTTTTCGGTCGTCCATTTCAATTGTTGAATCAGCTCATCGATCGAATTGGCGTGCTTTTCAAAAATCGCTCGTTTTACTGTATCTGAGCTGGCAGCATTTAATTCCGATGATAAAGACTCAAGTGATTTGACTTTTTGATTGACAAGTAGCCAAGCAGTTTCGTCCAGTGATTCTTTCGCTGCAATTCTTGGCAACCAACGAATCACGTCCGACAGTTCCGTGAAAACATCGACTTCAACTTGATGAGTAACCTCTTTGCTTTCCATTTTCTCGTGGTCCTCATGATCGTCCATATTATTGTCATGGGATCCATACGGATTTGCCAGGTGAAAGTGTGAATGTGCGCTGGCCCCGGTTCCATGAATGATTTCTATTACGGTGTATTTTTTAGGCTCTGGAATCGGTGCGTCGGAAACTAATGAAGCATGAATCCCTTCGAGTCGGATGATCGCTGCAGCAAGATTTTTTGGTCGATGAAATTTCTGCTTTGGGATTTTCTTCACATCCTGTTTCGCCGATTGCTCCTTCGAAACCTCTCCACAGCCTATGCAAACCACCGAAACGGCAGATAAACCAACCACCGCGAAACAACGAAATAAAGGTCGGAGAAGCTTGCTCAGCCCAGGTGCTTTGACACAGACTTCAGGGTTTCTCGCGACAGTCATTGTCATTGAATTGTTATCCATTGGGTCGTGGTACGTGCTGTTGCAAAATCTAAGGTGTCTCGATCGATTACTCATTTGCTCCTCGCATTTGTTTCATTTGGAACCGGAACCGATTTCAGAATTTCTTGAATTATGAAATCACATTTTTCGATATTTCCAGGAATTCGAAGACGCAAAACGGGGCGTGCTACAACTTGTATGTCCTCGGGAATAACAAAGTTTCTGTTTTGCATGTATGCCCATGCTTGGGCAGCACGCTGCCAGAGGATCAGCCCACGTGGACTTACTCCCAATACCACATCTGAATGATTCCGAGTTGCCGTCCCTAAATCGACCAGGTACTCGCGAATGAACTCACATACTTCGACGCACGCAACTTCGTCCTGAATGGCTTCCAGTTGGTCAAGATTCAATACCGGATCCAGTTTTGTTTTCTCAGATTGTCGCTGGATCGAATTTCCCAATAAATGGACTTCAGCTGAACGCATTGGGTAACCAATGCTCAACTTCATCGTGAATCGGTCGAGTTGCGCTTCAGGCAGCGGATAGGCGCCATGGCTTTCCACCGGATTCTGGGTCGCAATGACGATAAACGATGGCGTCAATTGCAGCGTTTGATTATCGGCTGTAACCTGACGTTCTGCCATTGCTTCGAACAAGGCGCTTTGCGTGCGCGGCGTTGCGCGATTAATCTCATCGGCCAACAACAAATCGGCAAAGACCGGTCCCCGACGAAATTCAAACGTGTGGTTTTTTGAGTCAAAAACGCTGAAACCTGTAATGTCACTGGGCATCAGGTCGGGTGTGCATTGGATGCGTGCAAATCGTCCATCAATCGACTGGGCAATCCCCTTAGCAAGCGTCGTCTTGCCGAGCCCCGGCAAATCATCGAAAAGAAGGTGGCCGCGTGCGAGTAGACACGCAATGACCAAATCTACCACGTCGGGCTTGCCAATAATCGTTTGGTTTAGCTGACGACGTAGCGATTCCAAAGGTAAAACCGCGTTTGGCGAAACCGAATCGGATTCACTGTTGGTCTGATTTTTGGTTGTCATTTCGTTTAACAAAATTCTTGATCCTAATTAGAGAAAATCCGGCTACTATTGCTCGGCATGCCTGTTCAACAGATTTGCGATCGATTGATGATTCTTTGCACGTACTAAATTGGGCACGATTCCAGAATGAAAAAAAGTCGTAACGTTCCTCCGTACTCACCTGTTCGAACCAACGCTGAATGGGGACAAAGGCAGGACGCGGTAATCCGGCCGCCCAAAACCTGAGGTCGAGCAATTGCCGCGTTGCTCGAAGCCGCCACTCGGACTTAAGAAAGAACAGGCAGAGCCAAAAAAACCAGAACGTCATCGACACAATGGTTTTGTGATATGCGATTATCAGAATGATTGAACCGAAAACAGCTAATGAAGAAATGGGGCGCGACGCAATCCAATTGATCACTGCAATCGTGCTGGTCATGAACTCATCCCAAAACGATCGTTTTCGCGTAGGATCCGGGTAACCAGGCGTTGGTTCAACCGGAATCCATAACGACTTGCCCAAACGCACTTCTGGCCAAACATGGTAGTTCGCAGAATCAACAATCGATTGGTTGGAGACCCGGACAAAATCTTTTTTTCGAACGACGAACCCGGACGCCAAACGAGTCTCATATCCAGCAGCTCGCAGGACCTGTGTGGCAGTGGTTGCGAAAAGATAGGGAGGTCCACCATCATTGTCCAGAAAGCTCGCAACTGAATCAGTCGACGACGCATCAGCAACCCGCGATCGATCAAGCTCATATCCGTTTCGGATTTCGTCAACGATGGTTTGGATCTGGGTCCAGCCTTTGGGCTTTCCTGACGTCCATTTCTCAACTAGAGATTGAATACGTGCTTTGGTTGAATTTTCTGCCACCTGCAAAAAAGGCGAATCCTTGTGTGCCGCACTGCGACAGAATTGATGCTGCATTGGTCGAGAACCACTGGAGGAATCAAACCACCTGCCAAGCCGCTCGAAAAACCGCATTTCGTCACGACTGGCAAGCGGGGCTGCAATCCTCCAGTTATCAAAATTGGGAGTCTTGCCGATGGTGTTAATGACAATAAGCGAAGGAAATTCACTACCACCGAGGTCAATTGCCCCGAATTGATTCCTTTTGAAAAACGATTGCCGGTCGACGCGGTCGATATGCCAGGCGGTTAAAAAAGGCGGTGTTGGCAAGTTTTTCGTCGAAAGCCGCATCAGTTTCACTTTGTGATGTTGCACGTTAGCCAGCAGCTCAGCGTTGGAATGGTTTACCGTGTACCAAGGTCGTTCATGATGAAATTCAAGTTGTATTTTTGGCGATTTTATTTCTGATGAAGGCAGGCTTATTTTTGACCAATCCCATCCGTCAAAGTGGTGAAAGTAGTCGACGGCAAACCTCGTTGGCACTGGGCCCTCAACATAGAAGAGGGCGTTGGTAATTCGGTCGTCAAGTTCTCGGTCCGGTTCCTCGCCCGCTTCGCGAAGTGTACGAAACGACTTACCGGCCTGCTCCGAACGTTTGACGTCGTGAAGGTGCTTGGCAATTGCATCGGGCGAGACGGCTTTACTCCGCTCCGATTTTTTCACTTTCGGCCCGTCATACGTATCCGACATAATGTCGTACATCGAGGGTTTGTCGTCCTCAATAAACTGGTCCGTTTCAACGGCTCCAACCGAGGTTGCGTTTTCGCCATTGGTCAACCTATCTCCATCGCCAATCCCGGAACGTGAATAGATGTCGGAAGTGCCATTGGTTCCGCCGGACGAGGGCATAAAACCGGGCAGCGAAATCGTTTGACGCAAAGGCCCCGCAAAAGTCGCGAGCACACCAATCACCAACAAAAAGAAACATGAGCCGACTAAGACAACGACTCGGATCGGCAGCAATTTTGATTCTGCGTCTAACGCCTTCGGTTGCAAACGCCGCCAATAGCTGTCCAACATCCACTTCAACGCGACGACTGCATAACAAGCCGATGCGATAAAGACAATCACTGCCTGTGTTGTAAAACAGACAAATAGCACCATCGAACTGCATAACAAGAAGACAACGCGTTCTAACCTGAACACGCTTGAGAAAACGGCAAACCCCCACGTCACGTTGAGCATCGTTGTGATTGCTACAATTTCATAGGAATCCCCGTGGCCGTATTGACGGAGTACGATTTGTGTCGCGACAGTAAGCGTCGTTTGCAATACGGTAAAGAGAATCAATGCGTTTTGTTCTTTCGCCTTGTCAAACAACACGTCATTCAAACGATGCCGTAACAACCACAGCAAAAGAACTGGAAGCGTCAAAAAGAAGACGCTTTCAACGCATAAGATTACCGGCGACGCAAAATAGGTCAATCGAAACGTCTGGATGACCATGAACGCCACGAAAGCCATCGCAATCTGTGCCGCGTCTGGATAGACAACTTTGGTTTGAATGCTCCGATCCATCAACTCACACCTTTAAGAATTCCGCTGACTGCCATCCTTCTTCCAATTGTTTTGCCGCGCTCACGGGCGATGTCAAAATCAACTTGGATCCGGATTGATTTCTCTTTTGGATTTCCGTTAAAAACTCATAATCAAGGCCCTGATCAAATCCCTCGTTAGTGATCAGAACTGTTTTTGTATTTAAACCTTCGCGGCCAAGCATCTCCGAGTTTTCAGTACAGATCAAAATGTTTTGTTTCCCCATCTGGGCACCAACTGATGAAAACGGTTTCCTGCATTGCCCCCCGTTACCACCAGGAGCTCTTAGACCTAGACCGGGTAACATGGCGAGAAAATCCAACAGGGGCTCCAGACCCAATCGAGTGGTCGAAACAGACGCATGTCCGGACGGCAGCCCCATGCACTCCAATTCCACACCGATTTGATGAAGTTGAACCTGGCGGCAAATGGATGCCGCGACGCGAATTGCCCATTCGTAGCTACTTTGACTTCCAGTTCCGAAATGGGTTTCCGGTGACAAGTCAATCTCTACCCGAATGTTCCGCTGAATATTGGTTTGCAACTCTTTGACAATCAATCGATCCATCTGCGCCGATTTGGACCAATGCACGTATCGCATCGATTCCCCATCTCGAAAATCCCGCACACCGATCGTGTCACCGTCAAATCCTGAAACATCGGTCAGGTGTCCGTCACTTATTGAGCACCCACCCTTGAGAGTTGGAACGCCGCTCAAGGCTGTACACTCCGGCCAAACCATGCCCGACTTGGAAACGGACATTTCACGGGAACTCTTTAAGATGCCAAATGGAAAAGCGCTCGTAAGTTCAGGCGGTTTCGGCGGCAGCATTCCGCGCCTTTGCGGCCTCAATCTCCAGGTAAACTTTGAGACGCTCCATCCCGGCACTCGTTGCAATCCGGACGCAACAAGATCGTCTTGATCCACTACATCTTGCAAAAAGTCTTCTTCAACGATCAATCCATAAATCGGTATCGGCCACCGGTTGGTGACCTCAAGTTGCGCGATCGTTTCGCTATTCTCGAAAGTCCGGTGTTCGGTAAACGCCACCTCACAACTGAGCCCTCTCAGACTTAACCAAGGCCAGATGCCACCAATGGCAAGCAAGGCAATCAACGCCCACATCAGGACAAAACCTTGCGGCCCAATAAACAGGCCCGCGGACAAAGACGCCAGAATTGCACAAATCACAAACCCAATAGGCTGCTTCAAATAATGCAAGAGTTTGGCGTTAGGACAAAAATCATAATTCATGATTCGGGCGACGGCCGAAATACCCCAAAGACTGAATACTCGGGAACGTATCGTTTGTTTTGAATTTAACTTCATGACCCCATATTCCAACACCGATGAACTGTTCGAGCGTAACCCGGCGGCTTCAGAGTTACGTATTTAAGATCTTGACGATGAAAACGAATCGCCTGTTGAACCAAAAGGCATCACAGGTTGCGAATCGTTTTCGATCAAATAATCAAGCACGATGAAAAGCTAGGCAGCATGCGCTCACGAGTTTGCCGGGTTGTGCTGCATACGCTGCAACAAATCCGGCTCGCAAGGACTTAAGGCGAACGAGTTTTGCAAACGAGTTTTGCCAACGAGTTTTGCCAACGAGTTTTGCACCCACAAAACAACTGGGAACCATGTCCCGGCGGAAATGGCTTTCCCCAATCAAAGGATCAATGCTTGCGTCATTTATGACGGAGAATCGATTGCCATTTTGAGTCGCAAAAACGTTGAGTCGCAAAAACGTTGAACTACGCAATCACCTGCAATAGCTTTAAGTGATCGAGGGAGGCCCACGAGCAGACTGCGGGACCGGCGGAAGAATTACCGAATCGATCGCTTCGGCAGGGAAGAAAGACGTTGGGTAGACTGCCGGATCAAATTCCCAGCTAAAGATGACAACCTGTAAATCATCAAAGAACTTACAAAACCGACAAGCATCGGTTTGGTTGCCGATGTCATGTTGAGTGACGTCACTTCCACCACCATCACGTTGTTGACTCTCAGCCTTAGAGTGGTGCTCGCAAGAGCAACTGACAACCGATTCACCCCGTTGACCTCTGCCCGCTGGGGTATCGCCGGATCCCTCGCTTGCATGCCCGTAGTCATGCAAATGATCATGAGAAGGATCACAGAAGTGACCATGCGTGTGAAGTCCCAAAAACCCAACGTGGTGTGCTGCTGGGCCAAGCCCAAGCAGGCAACCCATGAATCCGAGTAGCAACCAATTGAATTTGATTTTAGTACTCATTCGAGAATTTCGAATTTTTCACACTGGACAGGATCGGCCGAACATCTTCGCTTAATACGAGTGTAATCGCTAAAGGTTCAGCGGACACGCAAAAATCCTGTTTTTTTGAATGGGCAGGCTCAGTGTGACTTGTTTGCAATCAGGAACACTTGATCATAGCGTACTGCCTCACGTGATTGAGCGTTAAGATTCCGCGTAGATTCCCAATACATTTTTTTGGATCGATAAAACCTTTGCTCAATTGACGCGGATTACGACGTTTCAATGACGATTCCGTCGAGGGAAAAAAGCATGGCCTGGGGTCTCGCCGGAAAGCCCGCTTCGGCAGGACCGTCTACCAATTCATCAAGTATCAGCGCAGTAAGTATTAGCGCAGTAAGTATTAGCGCAGTGCCGACCAGCTTTTGTCGATCCACAAACCAAGATCGTTAATTGGAGCAGCGACCTCAGGGAAGTCGCGGGGCACCTTATCTCAATTCAAAAGACTGCGATACGCTCCAACTGAGGCATGAATCACATCTGCGATCCTCAGTCTCTTCGACCCACTTCGTTTTCCCGTAGTTGGAGCCTGATCATGGGCAGCATCTTCCACCGGCTTTCCTGGCTTACGGCGGCTTTCCTGGCTTACGGCGAAAAAAAATCCTTTGCCGCACTCCAACGTCGCGAAATTAGCAGAGCGGATCTTTCTTTTCCGTGATGCATTCTGCGTTCTCGTCTTCGCACTTATCCGCATTCATTTGCGTGTAATCTTGCATGTCTTCTGGCACATCGTCTTCATGAAAAATGGCTTCGACGGGACATTCAGGAACACAGGCTTCACAGTCGATGCATTCGTCGGGATGAATATAGATCATCTTGTCTTCACCGACTTCATAAAAACATTCGACTGGGCAAACGACAACGCAATCGGTGTAGCGACAGCCATCACAAGGTTTGGTAACAACGTGAGTCATGATGTATTCCTTTCAATTCCAAATTCAAAAGCGCCAAAGCTCAAAAATTGACTACTTTCGAAAAGCAGGGCGAATTTGAATCGTATTAAATCGCTGCTCTGACTGTCAATTGGGCGGTGTCATTCCAAAAAATCGGCGAATGGGGAAATTGCTTGCCCAAATTTTGCTTCAAATCTAGAATCGATGTATGCATCGGCAGCACATCGCCATATCCTTAAAAAAATCTGAAAATTCAAGTTTTAAGGTCAAAAACAGCCTTTGTTGCGACCAAATAGAAGTAGAAAGTCTAATTCAGGAATAATCGGGTGATGAAAACCTCAGTCACCGAAATTTTCATTAGCGATGGCGTGATGTACTTACCCACTCGTAAATTGAGCCGACTATTTATGCAAATTAAACTGCGGGGCAACGATGGGACTTTCTGAATTTGATCGCGATTTGCTCGATAAGTGTTTGAAAAACGAGCCGGGAAGCTGGGAACAATTCATTGACCGATTTGCGGGACTATTGATTGGTGTCGTCTCTCATGTTGCACATTCCCGCGATATTCGCACCACGATCATGGATCGTGAAGACATCGTCGCGAAAGTCTTTACCGATATTGTCGATGATGATTTTCGAGTTTTGCGCAATTTCCGCGGCACATCTAGCCTTTATACCTATCTCACGATCATCACAAGACGCATTGGGGTTCGGCAATTGATCAAGCTTGATCGAAAACAACGCAAGGAACGCGTCACCGCAAAAACTGAAGTCGACTTTGAAGCCCCTATTGATGTTGAAGGCGATGACTTCGACGACATGCTCGCGACGTTGGATGAAAAATCAGCGCAGCTCGTTCGAATGCGATACGTTCAAGAGCTTCCCTATTCTGAAATTGCCAAGCGTTTGGAGATTCCCGAGAACAGTATTGGTCCGATGTTGTCCCGGGCACGAACCCAAATCCGTGAATCACTTTCTGAAAACGAAAAATAGGCCAGTTCAAGCGAGAAGACGCGGTACCAGTGCTCTCAAACATGCCACAGGTTGCTTTTTCCACTCTTCAAGGGTGACACATTTCACGTCAGAGTCTATTTCTCGTCTCATTCCGTTGTTCGTCCGCCGTTTGATTGTATTGTTTTCGACGGTTTGCTTCTAGAATAATCTGACACAGCCGCTCCGCGATCAAAAGCATATGCCAAACAAAAAGAATCTTGGTGGAATCGTTCATCAGTATCAGAAGTACGATCCGAAGACCTTTCCGAGCCCAACTCAGCCACCGCCAGACCTTGTGTCGCCTGCGATGGAACACATGATGATGTTCGGAAACACGCGGCAGTTGACCGAAGAAGAATTGGCCAGAGCCGTTCGTCTGGACCCAAGTCAATTCAACAACCTCGGCCCCAGCATCGACATGATCATGGCGATGCTCATCGAACGTAAACGCAAGATCCTGGAAAAATACGAAACTGATTCCGTTCAAAATCTTGTTGCTAAGAAATTCGCGGGTACGGCGAAATCGATTCAACCGCCCTCACGTTTCAGAGACCGATTTCAACGTGCCATCATCGAAGAGCAAATTTACGACCTTGAACGACTTTGGTACGCGATCGGAAATGACCAGTCAAAGTTTGCGAGAGAACTTTTATTTGTCACCGAGCGATTGGGAGAAAAATACCTGATCGACGAGCTTGCTTCAAAGTATGAATTCGTCGGTGACGCCCCGCTGACCATCGAAGAAGCGATTCAAATCAAAGAAGAACTTGAGAAGATTGATGCACTGCTCAAGCAATTGGAAGAAGCCCGCGAGACCGCACAAATTGGAATCGTCGACATGGAGACCCTCGAATCGTTTGTTGAAGAGGGACAACTCGATGATTTGAAAAACGTCCAGCGAATGGTGGAAGAATACGTCAAGGAAATGGCCGAGCGGCAGGGCCTCGATCAAAAAAATGGTCGATTCGAAATGACGCCGAAAGCCTATCGGCTCTTTCAAAGCAAACTTCTCGAAAACATCTTCAGCAACCTGGAAGCAGCTCGCAGTGGCCGGCATCAGGGAGAAATCGAAGGCGAAGGCGCGGTCGAACTGCAGCAAACCAAACCTTATGAGTTCGGTGACTCGATCACTCAAATGGACATACCGCAATCCTTCGTCAACGCCATGTTGAGACAAGGTGGTCCCAACAAAACCGGCGTTCCAATTCAATTGAAGTCGGAAGACATCGAAGTCCATCGCACGCGAAACAACCCAAAATGCGCGACCGTCGTGATTATGGACATGAGCGGATCAATGCGATACGACGGTCAATACATCAACGTAAAACGGATGGCGTATGCGATTGATGGACTGATTCGCTCTGAGTACCCCGGCGATTTCCTGGGATTCGTCGAGATGTATTCCTTCGGGAAGATTCGCACGCAATCTGAAATTGCAGAACTCATGCCCAAGCCGGTGACAATCACCGATCCATTCGTCCAGCTAGCCTACGATATGAGCAATGAGGATATCAGCGAGCACATGGTCCATCCGCATTTCACCAACATTCAACATTCACTGCAGCAGGCTCGACGGTTGTTGAGCGTTCAAGATACGCCCAACCGTCAGATCATTTTAATAACAGATGGCCTGCCGACCGCTCACTTTCAAGAGGAAAAGCTATTCTTGCTTTACCCACCCCATCCACTCACAGAAGAAGCGACGATGCGTGAAGGGTTACTATGCAAGCGAGAGAACATCACAATCAACATGTTTTTAATTCCCAGCTGGTCGCAATCCGAGGAAGACATCCAATTCGCCTATCGCTTGGCTGAATCAACAACTGGAAGAGTATTCTTCACATCAGGCAAAGATCTCGATCGATTCGTCGTGTGGGATTATGTCAATCGTCGTCGCACGATTATTTCCTGAACGCAATTGACAGAGCAGCTGAAAGGGAACGCTGCTATTAGAGATCGCAGCGAATACGAAGACGAAGACCACAAGAACGAAAAAAGCCCGCTACCGCGGGCACTAGATCGCATTGGATTAGAGTTGCAATTACTTGTTCGCTGGTGGGAACGGACTTGCCCCGCCCTGAGGGGCCATTTTTTCAGTTTCTTTGGCAACTTCTTTCAGCATTTCTTCAAACCCCTCTGGCTTGGAAATGACAATTTTAATCGACTTTCCGTCGACTACAGGTGTTAGATTATCCATGACGTGCTGGTACATCTTGTTTGTCGCCGGTGCTTCTTCCTCATCGGGGAGAGTTCCCTCCATCATCAATGGTAAGAACTTGAGTGCATTGGAAAGGTCTTTTTCCACAGATTTCAATGTTTCATCATCAGGCGAATCCATCATCATAGAGAAAATATTTTCTCCCATTCCACCGCTAATCTGAAGTGAATTCATCTTCAAGATGTTCTTGATTAATCCGCCATACACTGGAACAGCCTCGGCCATTCCAGACAATTCGCCCATGAGGCCCTTCGCACCCTTCATATCAATTGCAAGTTTGTAGTCATCCGAATCCGGGAACGAATTCAATAACGACCGCAAGTCATCCGATGCGAAACTGGTGGCATCAAATTTTGCGAAGGCTTCGGATCTCGCAGTGATACTCTCACCGTTTTGCGAAAAGTAAACGGTTGGTGAACCAGGTTGTTTTAGAATTTTGAAGGACTTGCCGTTTAAGTCCGTGTCCGTCAACTCCATGGTTTTGGTTGCTTCATCCATCGCACTTGTTGCATCACCCTCGGTTGCAAATTCCAGTGTTGCAGCAAAGTTGATGGAACTTGGATCCTGCGGCATCGAAGATGGCAGATTAACAAAAATCGAAAAATTCTTCGCTGCTTTTACGAATGCTGGCACTTCCCCTTGTTGCTGCTCAACGGCATCCCAGGCCCCAGGAACATTCATCGACGATGCAACATTGACTTGCAATCCAATTTGAGCCTGCTGTTCGGCAGGCAACGTACTGGCAACATTCAACGGGCCGGAACCAGATCCGGACCCAGATCCGGACCCAGATCCGGACCCATCAACGGAGTCCCCGGAACTCCCGCAACCACTAATAGAAAACAGGCTCGTTAGCGCGATCGCGTACAAAATTCGTTTGATCATCATTTTTGTTACCTTTTTAGACTTGGATAGGGGCGCGGCGAGACGAATGATAATTTCGCCTGACGAAAGCTGATTATCACCAATCAGAAACAATTGCGAAATAACCGTTCGGAAAGCCACTTTTCACATCTTTTCCGCTTAATGCTAGCATTTCGTCTTATTTCGGTGATTCTTTGCTTTGAATGCACTCTTTTTGTAAAGTTGCTGCGGATTGGCCTTTTTGGGTTTGCCGCGGTTTCCTAAATTTGTGATCTGCATGGTTGTAGGCTCCAGCACGCACACTTTGCATTGGTCATTTTTTCAGCAACACCGATGCGGCAAAAACTAGCGTGGGAAGTACTAATGAAAGAATCAACAACCAAATCACTGTTTTCGTCGACGACGAAAGGTGGTCTGGCGATTCAATCGATGTGTATTCCAAACAGTACGGACATTGTTGAGCATCTTCGTATATGAGTTGTTTACAATTTGCACAATTTACAGTGGGAGTGTCTTCCGAGGATTCAACGTCGGATTCGAAATCGAATTCATCTGAATCATCTTGATAAGACATCTTTACCCGTTTGCAAACTAATTTCGTTGATCATACTTCGACGAATCAAATTTTTGTCAGGGAGGACAAAATGGACTCTTTAAAAAGCATTGTAGTTGTCGCTATCTTGCTGGGAGTTCTTTACGGAATTTACCAAGTCATCAACGACGAAAATTCCCCAATTTCAACTGCCGCAAAATCACCCAATATTCTAGATGGCTTGGATGCATCGGACGATTCCGGCAACTTGGGAGTTACACCGGTTACCGCTAACTCCAAAGGCAATCTCGGCACCAAAAAACCGGCCAGCCTCGATTCGTCGACGGCCCTCGGCAGTCAACAAAAAACACAGCCATCATCTAAAACCAAAAGCTTCGAACCCAACCAATTTAACCCGACCACGACGGAAAATCCAAATGGTTCGGGACAAAACGAGACCAGTGAAGGCTCATCGGGTTTTAAGTATCCCGAAAAGCAGGATCAGAATTCGACCAGCCCAAACAATGGGCGCCTGTTAGTCAATTCGAAAAACGAACCATCTGATTCGACCCCAGTCCCTACTTCGAAATCATTCGACGAGGGAACGTTACCCAGCGATTCGATTCCTGACTCAAAAATTTCAAGTGAAAACACATCGCCCCCGATCAGGGACCCATCGGTAGAACAGGCTTCAGCATCTAGTCGATTCAGCCTGGCAAACAACTCGAATTTCGATCGGGATAAAAACCTCGACACCCCCGGCGAAGAGGCATTCGCAAAGCCATTGGAAACATCCAGTCTTGACGCATCAGCGATTCGAGAGGTTTTCCCTAAAGACTCGTACAGCGACTTTTCAGTAAAACTTGTGTCAGATGTCAAACGTGCCAGAGATATCATCGACAACCAAGATGACTTTACCGGAGCTCTCCGTCTATTAACAAAATACTACGATCATCCGCTTTTGATCCCGGTCGAGCAAACGAATTTGCTTTCGTACCTAGATCCACTTGCTGGAAAGGTGGTTTACTCTACGGAACATCACCTGACTGAAAAACACTATGTTCGCCAAAATGAATCGCTTGAGTCGCTTTCTGCCAAGTATAAAGTTCCAACCGACTTAATATTGAACATCAACCGTTTAAACATCCCCAACCCAAAAGATCTGACGCCGGGAACCGAATTGAAAATTGTGGAAGGCCCGTTTCATGTTGAAATCAGCCTGTCGAAAAAACGGTTGGCGTTATTTGTTCAAGGTCTTTACGCCGGAAACTTTCCCATTCGAGTTGGAGTCGAACAACCACCCAAACCGGGAATCTACCGAGTGAAAACCAAAAGCCGACTAGGCAAATCTTATATGGATCAAAACGGGCAACTGCTCGATGCACGCGATCCGAAAAACCCGTTTGGTGATCACTACCTTGATCTTGGGCAAAACATTGCCATTCACGGCTCAGCTCAGGTGAGCGATTCAAATGACCTTCGCGGAAGCATTTCGCTGAATGCAATTGATGCGGAAGATGTGCACAATATTTTGACGACAGACTCAATCGTCAAAATCGATGAATAATCAGTGTTTTTGCGTTGCTTACAAATCCTTCAACGCCAAATTTCCATGCCGAATAATTTGCGTCTCTGAATCAAAACCGGTCTAATTAACGCTTGTGACTCAGGCGGACATTTAATTTTGGATGTTCCGTTTTTCGATTCAGTATTCTCGATTCAAATTCAAAGGGTAAGAAAATGCAGAACCAAAGTTTTGATCGTCGTGGCTTTCTCAAAAAGTCCACGCTTGCCGCGGGAATTGCCACAGCCGGAATGACTTCTGTCGGCATGGCCAGTCATTCATTCGCCGATGATCAAGCGTTGACCGCAAAAAAGGGAAAGACGACCGCCGAGTCCATTGTCAAACTGCTGTTCGAAAATCTGAGCCCAGAACAGAAGAAACAAATTTGTTTCGATTGGGACTACACCGATGAAAAACGTGGCTTGCTGAGGACTCATGTCGCGAATAACTGGCAGATCACCAAACCGTCGATCGACAGCCAGTTCTTCTCTAAAGACCAACGGCAAATGATCCGCGACATTTTTGAAGCAATCATATCTCCCGGATGGCAACCGAAAATTGACAAGCAACTCAAGGATGATGCGGGCGGATTCGGAAAAGATCAGAGCATCGCTATCTTTGGCAATCCAGGCGACGGCAAGTTTGAACTGGTGATGACAGGCCGACATATGACATTGCGCGTCGATGGAAATTCAACGGATCATATGGCGTTCGGTGGCCCCATTTTTTACGGACATGCTTCCAAGGACTTTTACGAGGACCACCTGCATCGCGGAAACGTGTTTTGGGAACAAGCAGTTGCGGCCAACAAAGTGTATCAAATGCTTGATGGCAAGCAGCAAAAAATGGCAGAGGTCGCTAAATTCGGCTGGGAGGGTGACGTTGGATTCAAAGGCAAAGAGGGCAAATTTACGGGAATTCCAATCACCGAAATGTCGGCAGACCAAAAGGCAGAAATGCAAAAAGTATTGCAAAAACTGATCGAGCCTTATCGACAATCGGACCAGCAAGAAGTGATCTCGTGCCTCAAAAAGCAGGGCGGACTGGATGCCTGCACATTGTCGTTCTACACCGATCACGATATGGGAAAAGACAAAGTTTGGGACAATTGGCGATTGGAAGGCCCTTCGTTCGTTTGGAATTATCGTGGCGATCCACACGTGCACGTTTGGGTCAACGTTGCCGATTCCCCCAAACCCAAACTAAACGCATAACAGAGCCGCTTCA
>CAJQQR010000272.1 GCA_905480545.1 uncultured Pirellulaceae bacterium | reverse complement strand
TCATGAAGCCAACCGATTGCCCGTTGTGATGGTCGGCAAAGCCGGGGGGCAGTTGAAAGGAGGCCAGAACCTCGATTTTTCAAAAAATGAAAACCGGCAGATGTGCCGACTTTATTTGAGCATGATGGAAAAGATGGGTGTAAAACTCGAGAAATTTGGTGACGCTGTTAACCCGATTCACGAGCTGTCCTGACAAAATGTTATTTAAGTACCGACTCCAAAATCCAATTGCGACTTTTCATCGTATAAAACAACTGACTTTTACCGAAACCACCCTCAACCACGGAGAAACATTGTGAAGAAAACATCACATGGCAATCTTCTTGCCGTTCTTTCAACCTGCCTGTTAGCAATCGCTCTTATTCCAAGCATGTCAAACGCCAACGATGAAACCAACTCGCTGAAATTCAAAATGAAAACTCTAGCGGGAGAAGAAGTTTCCCTCGAAAAAAAATACCTCGGGAAAGTCGTATTGGTTGTAAATGTCGCCAGCAAATGCGGACTTACACCACAGTATAAGAAACTTCAGGAACTTCACGAAAAGTATGCTTCCAAAGGATTGGCAATCATCGGGGTGCCTTGCAATCAATTTGGTGGTCAAGAGCCCGGCTCGTCAAAGGAGATCGAGTCCTTCTGCAAAGAAAATTACGGCGTTGAATTTGATATGCTGGAAAAGGTTGACGTCAATGGTGACAAGGCGTGCGATTTTTACAAGCACCTAACAAGCTTGGAGACGAAACCTGCTGGAAAAGGCAACATCAAGTGGAATTTTGAAAAATTCCTAATTGACCGAAAAGGGAATGTGATTCACCGAATGCCACCAACAACATCGCCCGACGACGATGGTTTGGTTAACGCAATCAAGCTTGAATTGGTTAAAAAGTAGTTCTTTAGTCGCCGCGAAGAGCTTTTCTTGAGTTTAACAATCCGAACTGCATGCAGCCGTCGTGGCGCCTACACGACGGCTTTTTTTTCATGCTCTAGTATATAACGAGTAAAGACATCCCAATTGATTCAATCCTTTGGGTTTACAAAAATTGGAACGGGGTATTTTGGTACTCTGTTTATAAGGTAGTTATTTACCTGCACCCATCTTTTTCTGATCGCACTTTTTCATCGCAGTACAAAGGCACGTTTTCGGAGGACTCTTCTGAAATTGTTTTGCACAGTAACACTGCACAGTGGCGCTGCTCCCTGGTCACCAATTTAAGGGCACGACATTAAACCTCCTCTGGAAAATCAAATGAATCGAATTCTCTTTTTTTTGACCTACCTTACAATAACCATCGGGCAATCAGATTCTGCATCGGCACAGGGCGCCGGCTCCGCATTCACAGGTGGCCAAGTTGGAAATGTGTCTCAGAAGCAGAAATTGGATTTTAAGACCGCCACGAAGGTGATTGCAGTCAACGGCACTGCTGAACTGAAAGTAGAACCTGAAAAATTGAGACTGGTATTTGCAATCATGGCGGAGAAAGCAACCGCAGCTGAATGCTCCAATCAGATCAAACAGACTCAAAAACAGATCGCAGATTCTATTTCAGATTTAGGAATAGCCAGGGATGATATCAATGGTGACTTCATTTCAGTAACGCCGACCTACGAATGGGTGAATGACGAACAAGAAATGATCATCCGGCAGGAAAAAACAGGGTACCGTATGCAGCACAACCTTCATGTGATGTGCAAAAGCGAGGCCGTTGCGATGAAGGTTATCGACATTGCGTTTGACAATGGAATTAGCGACATCATTGCATTTGATTATTGGTGCTCAGATCTCGACGAGCAAAAAAAGCGGGCGAGGAAAAAAGCAATCGAAGCCGCCAAGGAAAAATCAACGATTCTGTTTGAGATCTTCCAGAAAGAACCAGAACCGATCAATATTCAAGAACAAACGACCGTCCACAAACCCTCCCAGTTGTACCGCACATTTAGTCGAAGTAGTTCGCAACGAATTGCCATCCCCCGCAACTGGCGCGACCGCCCTCAAGTCTACGCAGCAACGCCGCAGCTAACTTATTTGGAAAATTTACCAGCACAAACGGACGTTCAAGGAACCACACCTGCAATGAGACCTCAGATTAGCATCCTTTCGTCCGTAACGATTTATTACGCGTCGCCGGGCAAATAGCCTGTCCGGCGTTCAGGGGTTAGATGCCAACATAAGTGCAGGTGAGATTTCGCGGCCGAAAATACCAATAGTAAAATGCAATTCTGCAGCTGGCAGCATCCCAGTTTCTTTTGTCAATTTCTCGGCAAGAAATACCCGCCCTCTTAAATTCTGGTAAAACAGGTCGGCAGCCAACTTCAGTGCTGCTAGATCCACAAGGAGACGGAATTGACGAACGGAATCCAGACCGATAACTCTTCGGAAAATGCTAGAAACCGTCCTTCAGATCATTCTGGTCATGGCGGAGGCCTGACGCTTTGGATTTGCGGAGCGATTGCATTGGCCATCGCCTTATCGCTAATTGCTCCAAAATTCGCGATGAACTTCCGGATCGGTGGCGAGATCTTTTTAAGACTCTTGCAGATGGTTGTCGTTCCACTGGTAATGGCGAGTGTCATGAGCGGCATCCTCGGGCTAGGCGATGTCAGAAGACTTGGCAAGCCGGGGTTTTACGCAATTACCTATTACTTTTGTACAACGATTATTGCGGTGATCACAGGATTGATCATCGTCAACATTGTGGATCCCGGTAAAGGAATCGACAAAAAACTGGTGGAAGATGCTCGAAAAGATGGCGAGGAGCAGGTCGCGAACGCTGGGGGTAAAACCGGACGAAAAATCGAATGGCATAACGTGACGGGAGACCGTTCCCAAACATCTGGCGAAAGCAAAAACATCTCGGTCCCTGAGGACGGTAGGTGGAACGTCAAGATCTTTATCGATCAAATTGGTGTCGCAACCCAACCAGCACAAGCGATTGTGAAATGGAGCGTTGATGGAAACCGCTTTCTCCCAATTACCAACCTAGCGCTTGATGAATCGAGATCAGCTACCGACCTGCCCTTCGACTTCGACACCAAGGTTGAGGTAACGGAGAAGCTTCCCGGCGTTTTCGTCTCAGAAATCTCCGAGGGAATACACCGCACAACTTCACCCATACCGATCCCGAAAGAAGCCAAATACGTTCGGGTAGAATTTGTTGAGCAGCTGGGAAATGGGCGGAGTATTATCGAGGCATTCATTGTTCCCGGGCCACCTTCCATCAGCGATATTTTTCAAAATTTATTGCTGATGCTTTTCACTGGAAATCTACTTTCATCCATGGTGGAAATCAATCTGCTTCCGCTCATTGTATTCAGCATTGTGTTCGCGGGATTGCTCACAACCATGGGCAAAAAATCGGAAACAATACAGTCGCTGGTAATTTCGGTAAATGACGCCCTGATGAGTTTCATCC
Organism: uncultured Pirellulaceae bacterium; assembly: GCA_905480545.1. GTDB lineage: Bacteria > Planctomycetota > Planctomycetia > Pirellulales > Pirellulaceae > JABAAE01. The sequence goes on along the minus strand of CAJQQR010000272.1, from coordinate 1,275 downwards.
TTTTTCTGATGAAGCTCGCACCATTGGGAATTTTTTGCTTGGTAGCCGCGAGATTCGGTAAAGCACAATTGGACGGCCAGTTTCTGACGTTAATCAAAACACAGGCTTGGTACATGACAAGCGTTCTTGGCGGTCTGGCCGTTCACGGACTTTTCACACTACCGTTGTTCCTTTGGATTTTCACGCGTAGGAATCCATTCGTCTTCATGCGCCAAATGTCTCAAGCGGTGTTAACCGCGTTTTCAACAGCCAGCTCAACCGCTACGTTACCCGTTTCGATGGAGTGTGCGGAAAAGAATGCCGGCGTCTCCCGCCGATCCACCGAATTCGTCCTGCCTTTGGGCGCTACCATCAATATGGATGGAACCGCATTGTATGAGGCCGCTGCCGCAATTTTTATTGCACAAGCCTACGCCGTCATCGATCCAAATTTTGTATTGACGATGGATAAACAGATTGTTATCGCACTTACCGCAACGCTCGCGGCGATCGGGGCTGCCGGGATTCCAGAGGCCGGTTTGGTGACCATGCTTATCGTGCTGAACGCGGTTGGGTTGCCGTTAGAATTGATCGGACTGATACTGCCAATCGATTGGTTGTTAGACCGATTCCGAACCGCCGTCAATGCATTTGGGGATTCCGTGGGAGCGGCTATTGTCGACCGTGTCATGCCACAAGACGGCATAGTGAACACATCAGATTAGGGAAACAGCAGACACCACATTTCAACGCGAAATGCAGAACCATTAAGAAAACGAACTCGCAAACCGCTATCGAAACACAGGAATACAATACGGCTGGTCGCCGTCATGTTATCCCATTAATTCTTTCGCATATTCAAGAATCTGATTTTTTATCTCCTCGATCGCTTGCGATCCATCAACCAACTCCATGCGGGATTCAGACAACTCCGCTTCCACCCGGAAGCCCGCATCAACCTTACTCAAAAAATCTTCGCTACGTGATTCAATTCGATCGGTTTGTTCGCCGATTCTTGTTGCCGCCAATTGTGGATCAAGATGAAAGACAAACGTCAAATCTGGAAACGTATCGCCAACAGCAACTTTTCCAATTTGCTTGATCAAACCTGGATCGATTCCGCCGGCATGCCCTTGGTAAACAACACTTGCCAACAGAAAGCGATCACTCACAACAACTTTTCCGTCAGCCAAGGCTGGACGGATCACCTCTCGAACCAACTGTGCCCGACTTGCCATAAACAAGAACATTTCGGCCTCGATATCCAATCGAACATCTTTTTGATTTAAGAGAATA
>CAJQQR010000271.1 GCA_905480545.1 uncultured Pirellulaceae bacterium | reverse complement strand
CTCAGTGAAACACGTTTTCTAAAGCGACTACAGGTGAAACCTGCAGCAACCAGTTTCTCGGTACTCAATCTGGCGGGTACCGATTCACCGATTCTGCTTGAGCACACCCTCGGCCGGGGGCATGTCGTCATGTTTACAACGTCCGCTGAAGCCACATGGAATAACATGGCACTGACACCGGTCTTTCCCATGCTCATGCAGCAGATTGTGACCTACTTGGCTGGCCGCGAGTTTGAGCATCCGCGGGTCGTCGGCGATTCGCTTTCGCTTTCGTATACAGAGCAACCGGATGCCAGCGACGCCGTTTTTGATACACCGTCTGACGAAACAATTGCCGTACCCGTACGTGAGTACCGCAACCAGTATGTCGCGATGCTCCAACATGCCAAGGAAGCCGGGTTTTATATGGCTCGCGTTAGCGTGCAGGCCCCTGGCATGCCAATTGCCGTCAATGTTGATACTCGCGAGTCAGATGTGGAATGTTGTTCGGAATTCGAATTGAGGACGATCCTTGAAGGAACGGATATCGCGATAGTCGCGACGGAAAACGACCTGGTGTCCGCCATTGAAGCGAGTCGCACGGGGAGGACTTCCTGGCGGTTTTTCATGTTTGCCGGGCTTGTGATTCTGATCGTCGAGTGTCTGTTTGCGGACCGCCTGCTCAAAAAGCAGTTTTCGCGTCGGCAAAAACCAGCCGCATCCACGAACCAAACGGAGGTGAATCAAAATGCTTGAGGCAACCTTCAGCAGCATACAGATCGAGCAACTGTTCTGGGCGCGTCCGCTCCCAACGTTGACAATGGGCGTGATTTTTGTCGGAATTTTAGTGTTAAGTGCCTACCTTTACCGCCGCTCCTGGGGATTAAAAAATTGGTCACGGGGTGTATTGGGGTTGATCAGGATGGTCGTTCTCGCGTTGATCGTAGCAATCCTGCTAGAACCAACAGCGGTTCTACGTGAAACCCACACGCGGCAGCGTGGCCTTCCTGTCCTCATCGATATCTCAGAAAGCATGTCGATGAAGGACCAGCGGAAGCGTACCGAGGATCTTGTCGAGGCCGCCGCCGCTCTTGATCTCCTCCCGCGGTCAGATGCGACCAAGCCGGATCTCGCAGCTCTGAATCTCGATGTCAAACAGCGTCAGGCTATTGCCTCTGCATCACGGCTGGACCTGGCAACCAATCTTTTGTCTCGGTCGGCTCGACCGACCTTGCAGTCGATCGGTGAACATCTCGAAATCAGCTACCATACTTTCGGCAAGACAACTCGAATGTTAAGTGACGACAGCGTGGTGGTGCCGAAGACGTTTTCCGAATTGAAAGCCAACGAGTCGGAAACGTCCATTGCTACCGCCCTTGAGTCAGTCGCCAACTCAGGAGGAATTCCTCCGGCTGGAATCCTGCTCATGTCCGATGGTATCGACAACGTCACCTCACGCCGCTCCGAATCTGTACTTAGAGACCTTGGCACTCGCGGTATCCCTGTTTATACGATTCCGATTGGCCTGACCGATCCTGACGATGTCTCCATACGCAATATTGTAATGCAGGAAGTGGCGTACTCCGGTGACAGGGTTCCCGTTCGGATTCAGCTTCAATCCAAGGGATACGAGAAGCGGATGGCGAGACTGAAGGTAATGGTCAATGGCCGGCGCGTATCGCAACGTTCGATCCAGCTTGACGGTGGGTTGCAATTCGAAGACATCGATTTCCGTGTCGATGTGTATGAGAAGGGGGCTGCACAAATTGCCGTCGTTATCGAGCCCTTTGACGACGAAATTTCGGTGGTCAACAACCGAATCGAACGAAGCATCCGAATTGTGAATGAAAAGGTCAATGTACTTTACATTGAAGGCAATGCGCGCTGGGAATACCGTTACCTGCGCGCGATCCTGAAACGCGATCCACGTATCAACGCCACTTTTATCGCCTCGAATGTCGGACCGGAGATGGCCCGGAATTCGTCCGAGCACATCGAGCGATTTCCCAACGATCGCGAGGAGGCATTTCAATTCGACTTGATCATTCTGGGCGACGTAGATGCGTCGTTCTTCAAAGAGGACGAGTTGCGATTGCTCAAGGAACTTGTTCGTGACCGGGGTGCATCCCTTTTAATGCTTTGCGGGCCAATGCATTCCCCGGGTTCTTATACAGGAACACCAGTCGAAACAATGCTTCCCGTCCGTTTTGATTCGGACAGTCCCTGGGAGGAAGTTCCCGAGTCGGTTTATCCCGTTTTGACTCCCGAAGGTAGTAGCAGTTTGGTCATGACCCTGGAAAACGAATCAGAAGCGAACGATCGTATTTGGAGCCGGGTTTCGCCACTGGACCATTTGCCGCCTTTGTTGGCTGCCAAACCTGGGGCGACGGTTTTGGCCTCGATTTCTGACAACGGCTCACGTGCTCAACGATATCCACTCGTTGCCTGGCAACGCTATGGAACGGGTAAATGCATGTCGGTAGCCACCGATAGACTCTGGCGACTCCGCTTTAAGACCGGTGACAAATATCACTGGAGATTCTGGTCCCAGTGCATCCAGTTTATGACTTTGTCCCGTTTGATGGGCGAGCATAAACGTATCCGACTGGAGACGGATCGCGCGATCTACTCCGTCGGAAGCCAGTGTCGACTTTACGCACATGTGCTTGACGATGACTATGAGCCTGTCATGCAACCGCGCTTTGACGTAATCGTTAGCAGTCTCGACGGCGACAGCTCCAGAGAAACGATAAGCTTGCGCCCCGACCGGGCACATCCAGGACTTTACGAAGGCTATTTTGCACCACCGACTGCAGGCCGTTACCGAGTGGAATCCAACGCAGACGATCAAAAAATTTCCAATACGACAGAATTCCAAGTGGCCGTCGTCAAACAGGAACTGACCAACCCCAATGCACGCGTCGAGAACCTGAAGCGTATTGCAGACCTGACAGGAGGCGCTTGCCTGAACATGCGGGAATTTTCGAAACTCGCGTCATTAGTGAATAATGAACAAGTGACAACCACGGTCCGTTCTGAACGGCCTCTTTGGGATAATGGATGGGTGGCTTTTTTGATCATCGGACTCTTGGGAGTGGAGTGGATATTGCGAAGGAGAAACGATCTGCCATGAGCTTTTCGACCGACCCCATACAACTCCGACACTTGGACTCACGCATCAAGTCCGTGTGGCAACGTAGTCAAGTGCTACATCTCACCCAAGGTGCACTAGCTTTTGCTCGCTGGGTGGTCCTGCTGTTTCTTGCCGGAGTCGCGGTCGACTGGATGGTGGAGATTCCCGCAGCAGTCCGCACCCTGTCACTTGTCGTGCTGCTCGCCACTTCCTGCTATAGATCCTGGCAATGTGGGTGGCGGAATCTGCGTGCGTTCAACGCCTCGCAATCCGCTTTGCAGCTGGAGCATCACCACGGCGGCCTCGACAGCTTGTTGGTATCAGCAGTCCAACTCCGAGATTTCCCAGCGATTGCAGGGGCATCGGAATCGTTGCGTGAATTGACGTGTCGCCAGGCTGACGAAGCTGCATCACAGTTGCATCCAGCAAGAGCCGTTCCTTATGGGGAACTCAGCCGACCAACGTTCGCCATCTTGCTATTGGCCGTTCTGATCGGTGTCTTTGCAGTGATCAACGGCCCGTTTCTTCAAGCAGGACTCAGTCGCATTTTTGCACCCTGGTTAATTGTCCAGTATCCAACGTATACACAAATTGACGCTGGCGCGGGTGACTTGGTCGTGAAGCAGGGTGAGAGCCTCCGGATCGCGGCAAAAGTTTCGGGATGGGTTCCCGATAAAGCAAAATTATTGTTGCGCACCGGTGAAGGGCGTCCTCGCGAAATCGTCCTCGATATCAATGCGAGCGTATGCGAATACAAATTAGCGTCCACCTCCCGCGACTTCACCTACCAAATTAAAGCGGGAGATGCCCGTAGTGCCTGGTATTCCGTTCGGGCAATTCCAGCACCGCGTATCGATAACGTGCAAGTAACGCTTCAGTTTCCTGGCTACCTGGAACGCGAGACTGAGACGGTGGAGGCGCTTACCTTGACGGTGCCAGAAGGAACCATGATCAATTGGCAATTCGCTTTGGATCGTCCGATCAGCGAGGCCGTCTTCATGCGCGATGGCGAACAGCCGGTGAAACTGGAGATAAGTAACAATGGTTACCAAGTGAAGTTCCGGGCCGTAGCGCCCGATTCACGCGGCTACAGTTTCAGGTGGGTCGACAAAGAACATGGATTTAACTTCGAAAGTTCTCGGTATTATCTTCAGGTAGCGTCGGACCAACCCCCCCAAGTCGAACTCACTTCGCCATCTGCCAATTTGATCGCCATGCTCGGGCGGCCGCTCAAACTGATAACGCGTGCACTAGATGACCACAGCATTGCAGCCGCAAAGGTCGCCTATCGCGTGAATCGTCGCCCTGAAAAAGCCGTCGAGTTTCCCACGCCGATACGCAATGGCGACCAAGCCATCGACTGGGACTACCGGACCGCTTTGCCAGACCTTGAAGTCGGAGATACCGTCTCGTTCGCCGTTGAGGTCATCGACCGATATCCAGGAGCACAGGGGCCCCACCAAGCCCGGTCCGAGACGCGACGCATAACCTTCCTGTCTAAAGAGGAATATCTCAAACGGATCGAGGAAAAGAAGAACCGCCTGCTGTCGCATGTGCGAACAGTTTATCGGCAGCAACGCACCGCACATGAACTGGTTCGAAATCTGAACCCGGACGACGACAGCTTTATGCAGTCCTGCCAGCTCGAGGCGATCCGCCAGGAGATGTTACGGAAACAAGTCAGCGATATCGGCATTCAGATAACGGCCCTGCTCGATGACCTTGCAGCCAATAACGTCCCCAACGCGCCTCAGAGCGAATCCCTCGACCACGTACGTTCTGCACTGCAAACAATCGCCGAACAACACATTGCCTCCGGGGCAAAACTGCTTCGCGGTCAGCTCGGCAGCACCGAAAACGGCTCGGCCAAGCCTGGCGATCCGGCGCCCGCAGCACGAATGGTCAACACTGCGGCTCGCGAGCTGGGTTACCTAGTCCTTTTGCGAGACATCGACTCCGCTCAAGAAGTCTTTTCCCGGGAAACGCACATGCTCGCACAGATCCAGGCGTCTTTGCGATGGCGGACCGCGTCAAGTGCTCCAGACACAGACACAGACGCGATCTCGAATGCACAAAACGAACTTGCCGTTTGGACCCGACAACTAATCTCAGTGCTTCAAAACGGCATGCGTTACGAAAGACGGCCGTTAGCGGTCCTCCGGCTAACCCGCAGTATCAAGGAGCTGGCTGACGCTCAAATAGGACCGATGGTCCAACAGGTCACTGCTCTGATCCGGCAGGGGCAGACTGATCAGGCATCGCCTCTTCAATCCGAACTGGTTAGAACCTTCTTAAATGCAGAGTTTAGCGTACGGCTCAGCGGAGCTTATTCGACCCTGATCAAAACTCGAAATTCGTTAAAATCACTCGCTGAGGCGCAGGCGAATCTTGCCGAGGAATTCGCAACGCTCGAAACCGAGACGCAGCGCACCGCGATGAACAAAAGGCAAAGGTTGCTGAGGAAACAACTGCTGACGATTTTACTTCCTACCGTACCGGCGCCTCGCCCTCGGCTGTTCGATCAGGCACCGCCGTCCACTCCTCCCGTGGAAAAGTTACTGGTCGATGCGGATCGCGACATGGAGGAGGCCTTGTCGCAACTCGCCGATGGCAATCGGGAAGCAACGAGGTCGAACCAGCGGAAGGCCGAGAAGGCGATTATCGCATTGACGGATGTTGTTCATCGTTGGTCGGTGGAAACGGGCTTGCAAACACAGGGCCTGGGAACGCTGGTAGCGGCAACCAGCGAACGGCTCTCGCGGATCGAAGAATATGAGGCCAGTGTCGTCGGACTGCTGGATAAAATCGATATTGCCGCGGCTGAGAAACAAAACGTCGATTCCCTCGCCGAACCGCAGCAATTCCTTGCAGGAGAACTCGACCAGTTCCTTCAGGACCTCATAGAGCAGAATAAGATGCAACCCGATTTGGACCTTCCGCCGCTGTTAAGCCGGCTTAAGCAGGCAAACGGCGCGCTGAACTGGGGGGTGAAGTCGCTTAAAAATAATGCAGCGGATGACGCAATCGGACATCAAGAGGAGGCGGCCGACGCGATGGCCGAAGCATATGCGATTGTCGCCGAACAGCACGATCGACTGCTTCTACTGCAAGACCTGCTGATGTTCCAGCGGGCGGTGGGTTTTGCAAATGGGTACATGGCGGACATTGTCGCTGAGCAACGCGACCTGCTTGCGGCCACAAAAACAGCAGACTCAGCGAAGCTAATGCCAGTGTTTGAGCATATGAGAAAATGCATGGAAGAGGTCGCGCCCTTGCTTGATATGGTTGCTGCCCGTCTAGATGTCGGGACGCCGCTGGCCTTTGCCAAAAATGACCTTGAAGACGCGATGGCATCGCTGGAAGCAGGTGACAAACTCGACGCGATCGATGCTCAGGACGTTGCCGCCGAGTCTCTTGCCGAAGTTCAGGATCTGGTCGCAAAAATCCAAACTCAAACGGGCTATGTTGCGGAGATTATCGAATTCCTGCATTCCGCGACGTCTGACACTGCAACCTTGCGTTATCGCCAAAGGGAACTGAGAAACAGAACCCACTCTGCCGAGCAGAGCCTGCTCCAAACAATCGGTGAGGAACAAACCGATTTGCTTTCCAGAGCCGATCGTTACTCAAAGCTACTTTCATCAGCCACCGGAATGCCTGCGTTGGCAAAGAGCCCCCAGTTGATGGGCGACGTCCAAGAGCACTTGGCAAAGGGGGATGCTCGGTCCGCGACCGAGCAAATGGAACTTGTCGAGTCGAACCTGACGCAAAATGCCGAAACACTTTTCACCGTGATCAGCATGTTACATGGACTGCCAAGCATTGAGGTAACGACACAAACCCAACCTGCGCTGATACGGCTGATTGACGTGTTATCGTTGGCCAGCGAACACAAAATGTTGTTACGCAAGACGGAGATCGCCAATCCGCAAACGATGGCGACACTGGCCAACCATCAGCGGGACATCGCATTGCGATTCCGGAAAATCTCGCAAACGGGTGATCCGCACAATTTACTGATCGCTGCCGACAAACATTTGACGGAATCCACGGCTGCGTTTGAGGCTTCCGATCGGGACGCAATCAGACAAAGCCAGAAAGATGCCGACGAGAAGCTACGGCACTTTATTGTGGAGCAAGCGCTGCTCCTGGAAACCGCCAAACCGCCGGCGGCGCCTAGCGAAGGAGACCCGGGCGACGATGGCGAGGGAAGTGAAGACGAATCAGCCTTTGCGGCAGGCTTTATTTCAGACTTTGTCAGTGGCGAGGCACCGCAGGATAAGCGTGCTGGGTGGAAGGTCTTAGGTGACCGAAACCGCGCATCGCTAAACCAAAATTTCGCACGCGAACTGCCGTTGGAATATCGTGGGCTTTTGAGGAACTACTACGAAAGGGTTGCCAAATGAATTCGATCGTCAACGCCAAGATTTTTTGTCGGAAAATTTGGTTAACCTTCGCTTTAGCCATTTTGGGTTCACCGATACTGGCAGCTCAGGTTGTGCCTGAAAGAGAGCAGAGCCCGTCCCGGACCGAGGCACCGGAATTGACCGAGGAGGCCGAAAAGGCCATCGAACGCGGCCTGAAATTCCTTCTGGCCAACCAAAATCCTGACGGCTCTTGGGCCTCAGACAACGGTGATTATGCGATCGCGGGCACCAGCCTCGGCCTTATGGCATTTATGGTGGAAGGCCAGTTTCCGGGGTTTGGACGACATGGAAAAGCGTTGGATCGTGCAAAAAACTATCTCTTGAAAAGATCCAAAGAATCGTCAACCGGCACCATGGGGGTGAAGATGTATGAAATGGGTCTGTTCACCATCGCCATGTCCGAACTATGGGGAATGACCAAGGACCCCGAGGACAATAAAGTAATTCAGGAGGCGCTGGAACGCTCGGTCAAAATCATTCTCCGCTCGCAAAGCCCACTTGGCGGATGGCGATACGCTCCTCGTCCCGATGCCGGCCAGGATACTTCCGTAACCTCAATGGTTTTCGTGTCACTGGCGTCGGCGCGAGAGGCCGGGGTACTTGTTCCCGACGAAACGATTAAACGCGTCACTGGCTATCTGCGCGACCAGGCATGGGACGAACGGACGGGTGGCTTTGGCTATCAGGGGAAAGGCTATACGATCGCCTGTACAGCCGGGGGCGTCTATGCTGCCCAGCTCGCCGGCAATCGCGAAACCGAGTGGGTTGAGGCCGCGCTAAACTCTCTGGAAAACAACCCTAAGATGTTCTCAAGAAAGGACAACGGACACTTCTACTATTCACACTACTACGCCATGCAGGCGATGGTCCAAGCGGGCGACAATCGCTACGCGAATTGGTACCCGAAAATCCGAGACGCCCTGATCTCCTTGCAACAGCCCAACGGCTCGTGGCAGGAAAAAGAAAAAGACTACCCACACAAAACGCCGATGGCAATCATCATCCTCGGAACACCACATCGGTATATTCCAGTTTATCAGAGGTGAACCGCATGAAATCCCAAAAGTATCTCGGCATCGCTCACAACTGCGAGCGACAGATCACGAAACCCTTTTGGGCGAGCGGTGCTGTGATCCTCGGACGGTTGTTCATGACTTCGGCGTTCATAATTCTGCTTTCGGTAGCAAGTGCGATTGCGGGAGAACCGGAGCATCACTTGTTCATCCTCTCGGGTCAGTCGAACATGACAGCCGGGCTTAAATCTGGATTCGCCCGCAGCGTGGAGATGCACTACGGCAAGCAGTACGTTACCGTCGTTCATCATTGCAAGCCTGGCCGTGGTATCCGATTTTGGGACAAAGACTACCAATTCCCCAAAAACTACCAGTTTCCCGGCAAGGGTGCGCCTTCTGAACGGACCAAGTTGCAGCATGGCCAGGCTTACGCGCCCTTGATCGAGAAGGTCCGAAACGCCTGCAAAGGAAAGTCATACACCACGATCACCCTGATCTGGATGCAGGGTGAATCGGATGGAATGCGAGGCCTGGGAGAAGTTTATGAAGAGAGCTTTCTGAGGCTACTTGGGCGGCTGAAGACCGATATGGGTTGGAAAGAGATCAGCTTTGTCATCGGTCGCATCAATAGTGCTCATCTGAAAGGTACGTCTGCAAAATATTGGCTGCCAGTTCGCGAAGCACAAGTTAAACTGGCAGAGGACGCCGATCGTGGCGATTGGATCAATACCGATGACCTCAGTGAACCGGTCGCCGGCGTGCACTTTCCAAAAAAAAATTACCCCGTCTTGGGTTCGCGTTTTGCGGCCAAGGCCATCGATCTGCTCCGCAAGAAATCCGCGAGCCCGGCAAATGCAACTCAAGGAGATGACGTATCAAAATGAAATCGCAATACCGATCAATGGTCACCATGAACTTGACAATGACTTTGACAACTGCGTTCCTGACAGGACTGTGCGGTGTTGTGGCGGCGCAAGAAAACGAACCGTTACCGCTAACTGGAAATGGCAAATCACTGCAGGCACAATATGCCAAAATGCTTGAGACGCTTCATGAGCAGATCGAGGCCCAATTGCCGGATGTAACCCCGAGCAAGAAGGCTGCTTTCCTCAAGGCGAGGACTGAACTGGCAGGCCTGGTCGCACCCAAGGAGGATGCCGCGCCAGAGACCTATAAGGCTTTTCAGGCAGCCAAGGAACTAGCGGAGGCCAAAGCACTCACCGGCGCGCGAGCAATTCTTGTCGATGCCGAGGCCCTACTGACCAACGAGGAGCTAGATTCGAAATTGATGAAAGCCTCTATTCTTCGTCATGGGACACCCCGCGGACTGGCCGAATTCGCCCAGCAAGGTGAAGAGGAAAAGGCCTTAATAGAAATGCTATTTGCCGACCCAATACTGATGAGACAAATACTCATCGCCGGCGGGGCTAATGGTGGCGAGTACGGCGAAGCCATGCAGGTCTACACTGAGATTTTAAAAGCGAGCAAACAGGCGAACAAGGCCGGCATTCTGCAGCGACTTGCGTTGGGCACGTCCCTCCAACAGCCATGGCTGGAGGGAAAAAAGAAAGGGGGCGTTTACGGGATCGTTTACACCGACAATCGAACTCCGGACGGCCAGGTTGCGCGTTACCTTCACTACGAAAAAGCCTACCTCGCTTCCGAACTCGACCCCGCCTTCAAGGACATGAACACTTGGGAATGCCGGTTTATCAGCAACGACCCCTACACCAATCAGGAACTCCAATGGACGCGTAAAATGCTGCGAACCTATCGCCCCGACCACATCACCAACGACGATTACAAGTGGCGGTACACGCGTTTTGTGAAAAGCGATGTACCTTACCAAAGCCCTAACTGGGACGAAGCCCTGGGTACCAAAACACAACAGATTGTCGCGGGCGGCGGGAAGTGCGGACCAAGAGCATTTTACGGGAGAACACTGACACGCGCTTTCGGAATTCCGGCCAGACGCTCAACCCAAACCGGGCATGCAGCAATGAATCGATGGACACCCGATGGCTGGACCATTTGCTTTGGCGCATGGTGGTCAATGGCCTGGTGTGGACCGCAAGGCGGGCTCGACTTCTTGTTGGATTCTCAGGCTCGCGAGAACGAAGATGCGTATCTGCAGGTGCTACGCGCCAAGTGGATCGGCGACGCGTTAGGTGAAGAAGATGTCAGCATTCGCCAATATGGAAGGGGCGGTGGTTTCTGGGACGGCTTGGCGTTCTACAAAAAGCGTGCGATCGTCGAGGACGCAAAGATTGAAGCATTAGAACTGGTCGGCGGAATGAAACTCGGTGAGTCCGACGAGTTGTTGGGCGACGAGAAAGCCGATGAAATCAAGATTCCCGAAGAGCAAAAAAAAATCATTGTTGATAAAAATGGCGTGATCACTATCCCCGCTGTGGCATGCACCGGTCCTCAGAACAACACCGACAAGGTAGCGTTCATGAAAAGTTGGGACGATGGAATGCAAATCCACTATCAACGATTAGGCAACCGCCCTGAAATACTTCGATATTCGGTTGAAGCACCGGCGGCGGGGAAATACGAACTTACTGCAAATGTCGCTACCGTTTCTACTCAGCAAAGCGTCATTTTCCGACTCAACAGGCGGACACTCGTCAACACGACGCTTCCGTATACCAAAGGAATGTGGCAGCAGAGTGAACCGGAAATCATCGAACTACGCAAAGGCAGGAACTCAATCATGGTGACACTTCGTGCTCCCAACCGGGGCGTAAGTCTCAAAGAGTTTCAGCTCAAACCCGTTAAATAAGTCAACAGAGTCCAATTGAGATTACAGAACCACTCCGTCATGAACAATTATTGCCTGACCCGTTTCCTCTTGGTCGCATTGGCTGTGTTAATCTTGTGTGTTGTCCCTGGCATAGCGCAGCAGGAAGGCAAACTCATCCCCGACAGCAAGATCAAGGAACTGAAAACGAAACTCGCGGAAACGGAAACGGCTCGATCGTCCGCGCGTAAGAAACTGGCGATCAAACGGGTACTTCGGGCGGGTGATGCATTGCTTGAACAAAACCAGAACGCCCCCAATCGTTTTGAAGTATTAGGCGTCATCTTTCGGGGACAGCAGTTGTTACTTGGTGTTGATGACTCAGCAACGCACCGTGCTGTTTTTCTGGACACCTGCCGTCAACTCGCCGAGGCCCCAAACGATTATGCGGCGATTCGCCTGGATGCCGATCTTTTGCTGTCGCAGTCCGAACTGGCGAAACGGGGTGCAAGCCCACAAGCAAGGGCAGAGGCCCTGAGGCCGCTGATCAAGAGGTACCAGGACACCCAAGTCGAAGCCAAGGTTGTCCGCATCGCCATGCTGATGGCGATTGAATTGGGAAACGTTCGACTTGTCGGTCACCTGCGACAGGTAATTGCAGAGCGGTTTGCCGGAGACCCGGAGATGATCAACTTCCAGCGTGACAAACTGGCAGGGCAGGTTTTTGGCGCTCCGTTTATCGGCCGTTTTGAGCAATCCGATGGAAAGTCGGTACGATTCCCGATGGACTTTCTTGGAATCACCACCGCGCTCTATTTCTGGTCCCAAAAAGACGGCGGAGCCGAAGACCTGAAAGAATTGGCAGCCGCCTGGAAAAAAGTCAAGCGCGAAGACGCGGCCCGACTTCAATTTATCAGCTTCAATCTGGACGACCTGCCTGATGCCGGCGAGAGCATTCTGCGTGACCTGGGGCTCGATTGGCCGGCGATCAAAATGCCCGGTGGCAAGGACCATCCGATTTACAAGACCTATGCACGCAGAGACCCCAGCATTATCACAGTTAGCCCCACCGGCTACGCAGCGATATTCATGTCCGGCGGACGGCGGAGCCGTGGTTATGAACGGAATCTGCAGTCAATGCTTGCAAGGGTTTGGACGCAGCCGCGTTACACCAGCCAGTTACAGTCTGTGTTCATGGGTGAATATCTGGTGATGGATACCTTGGGAAAATTTAACCCAGCTGCACCTCCAGAGTGGAAGGCGATCGCGGGGAGTGACACGAATAAGACTAACGGGCTCAAGCGGACCGCCGCTTCGGTTCCTGAGGACCAACTACACGCAATCCAAGCGTGTTTTATCCAGCCGCCGCTTCGCTATCGCACGCCTGTCGATCAGGTGCGTGCCGGTTTTGAAAAGGCTGACGCCTTGTGCCGTAAGGCAATCGCCGACCACTCTGCCGCCGACGACCTTTGGATTGTGCGCAATCGTCGCATCATCGCTTTGCTTGGACTGTGGCAACTTGACCGCGATCAAACCCACTTTGAAGCCGCTGTGGCGGAAGCTGAAACCGCGATAGAGAGTGGCTATCCAGCTGGCACCGATATCGTGGCCCGATTCTGTTTGGCAAAGCAAGCACTACGAGCCGATGACTCAAATCCTTCAGAAGTGATTAACACGCTGATTAAGCAGACAGATGGCGACAGGGCTTCTGGGCCTGCGATCGCTGCCGCCTCCGTCTTAGCGCTTGATTCCGGCGACCGCAAGCTGCACGAACAATACCGCACAGATTTCCTCGCCAAACACACCAGCAACCCGATGATGTGGACTGCTGCGTCTTTCCTTCTAAACCGTTACCATCGGTACTGGCTTTATCACCCACCGTTCGTTGCGGGTTGGACTTACGGCCGCCGCCAGGGGCACTTTCTGGCCATCGGCCAAGCCGAAGACGCTCAGCGTACTTTGCAGGTGGAACTGAAGACCCTCGATGGAAAATCACTGCGGATTCCCGAGGACACTGCAGGAAAGTGGACGGTGATTGAGTTTGTTTCCAGTGCGGAAGGCAACCTGCATCTGCAGCGTTACGGAACCTTCGTAGAAGGTCGCCCCTTTGATGACGTTCTGCGGTTCGCTGCGGTTCTGGGTGAGGATGCAAATACGATCCGCATGAAGCTGAAAGAGAAGAAAAAGCCAGACCCTTTTCCGATGCTATTGGTCCCCAATGGGCTTCAAAACCCAATCGTCAAACAACTGGGTATCCTCGCCGAGGACGAGAAGCCTAACCTTTTGATACTCCGACCAGACGGCGGAATCGCAGCCGCTCTTTCTGGCCTTACCATGAAGTACCAAAAAGACAACGTGATTCAGAATGTAATGGAATGGCACGATGAAAAGGCTGTCGACGAAGCGTTGAACGAGGGTAATCTTGAAGAAGCTAAACGCCTCGCCTTTGCCTTCGCACCCCGCGAAGAGCCAGCGTCGCCCGATTCAAAAACGAAAACAAAACCGACCACCATCTCGATCCCACACCGGCGGAGCAGGGCCAAGGTCTACATGGCAATGAAGGATTGGGAGGCCGCTCTAGCGGATATTCAGGAAACTTATCTGCAGGTGAACAGCAAAGCGGGCTGGCTCAGCATGCGCACAAACGAATTGGAAAAGACCGAGAACTTGAAGGCCAAGATCCTCGCGGCGTTGGAGCAAGAGAAATCTGAAAAGTGAAGGTTGACTCGGAAAGGAAGAACAGCGACCGACGCTACTTACCCACGACGCTACTTACCCACGACGCCAATCACACTGCGATTGGCACGTTTAAAAATTCTATCCCATCCAGACTACGTTAAATCCGTGATCTTCTTGATGTCAGCCAATTCCTCGGGCTGGCCCTTTCCACTGAACCTTCGCCGGATGTTTCGATCGGCCGAAGCCGAGTCATCGTTGACGGCGAGTCATCGTTGTCGGCGAGGTCATTAAGAGATGGTCAGGCGGGGACGCTTTCGGGAATCAGATGGTCACGTAGGCCACGTGACCTTGCACAGCCGACCTGCTCCATCACCTGTTGCAGTTGCTTTTTGAGCATTTCAAACGTGTGATGGCCACCGTACTTGCCCAGGGCACAGACGCCGAACATCGGAGTACGTCCCATGAATGCAAAGTCAGCCCCACACGCGAGGCAAGCCGCTATATCGGCTCCCGAATACATTCCACCGTCTATCATCACTTTCAACTTACTGCTGAATTCCGGCACAAGTTTATACAGAGGAGCGATTGTTGATTGTCCCCGATCGAGCTGTCGACCACCATGATTGGAAACGATCATTCCGTCCAAACCATGTTTGACTGCGATCTTGGCGTCATCTGGGTTTACAATTCCCTTCACCACCAAATTGCCCTGCCACTTTTCACGAATCACCGCGATCTTTGATTCAGTCAGCCGCCCCGAGAAAGTCTTGTTCATGAACAAGCCCAGATGCTTCATGTTGAGACCTTTGGGGATGTAGGGTTTCATCGTCTTGAACTCAGGCTTTCCAGCGATGAGCTGGCCCGTTGCCCAAGTAGGACTCAAAAACATCTGGACGATATTTCTAGGCGTCATTCTCGGAGGAATCGATAAGCCATTTCGGATTTCTTTTGGGCGATAGGCAAAGGTGGGTGTGTCCGCCAAGATCACAAGCGTACGGCAACCCGCCTCCCAAGCTCTCTCCAACAGCTTGTCGCGCAATTCGTCCTCGGCTGGATGGTACAGCTGAAACCAAAACTTGCCGTCTGTGATCTTACCGATGTCTTCGATGCTGGCGGTACTGACCGTGGACAACGTGAACGGGACTTTATGATCGACCGCAGTTTGGGCCAAATACTCGCATGCCTTGGGCCACATCAGCCCTTGCAAACCGACGGGAGCGATCCCAAATGGCGCATCATAGGATTCGCCGAACAGCTCCGTCGTTTGGTCGGCTCCTTCGAAATCACGCAGGTACCAAGGTTTCAGCTGCACTTGGCGAATGTCGCTATTGTTTCGCGCCAAGTTGATTTCTGAAAAACAACCAGCAGCCAGATAGTCGTAGGCAAAACCTGGCATCCGCGACTTGGCTCTTGCTCGCAAATGTTCAACAGATGGATATTCAGAATTAAAGTGGGTCTGCATGGGGCTGAAGCTACACTACCAATAAATATTGCAAAAAATTTAATATACACAAATTGCAAGTAACCATCGCGGTGGCGGTTGGAACCGACCATAAACGACCCGGTCTGCGGTAAACCTCAAGCAGACTGGCGGCATCTCAATGCACTATTTTGAATTTGGTCCTTCGCAATAACGCGCATTTGACATCCTCTCCGAGTTACGTTTGCACGGTGATCAAAGGAGGATTCAGATGCTATCGCATAATCAGGACGTGTGAATCCACCTGAAGAAAGAAAAATAACCAGAAGAAGTATTTGCTGGTAGTGAAGTGGACCGGACGCCAAATCCCGTCCCAAAAGTAGGGAGCGATATACTCGGAAACTCGAGAAACTTCGTCGACCTGCATCAACTTAAGCACCCCCGACTGGATTCGAACCAGCGACACCAGCTTTAGGAAAGCTGTGCTCTATCCACCTGAGCTACGGGGGCAATTCGCGATTGAATCGATCGGACACTTCTATCCATCGTCACAAGACAAACCAAGACAACCAATTCTAGGAAACAATCTACTTAAACTGCAAGACTGCCGTTACAGGATAGTGATCCGAGGGATAGCGTTTTCTGTCATTTGATCTGTCAATCGACGCAGACTTTGTCTCGAATTCTGATGAACGCAAGACCCAGTCGATCCTCGCGCCACCTTCGTTTCCACGAAACCCTCCGAATGTTCCGTCGGATTTGGATGCTTTTTTATGGATGTCCCGATACGTATCAAATAACTTCACCGAATCCAGACCAACGATCGAGTTATAAGGTTCAGATTTTTCCGCACAA
>CAJQQR010000270.1 GCA_905480545.1 uncultured Pirellulaceae bacterium | reverse complement strand
ATCAAAGCTTTTTTGTTCTGGCTTTTTAATTGGGCAAACAGCTCATCAATTTTCGACACGAATACGTCAACTTTCTATGTTAAATGTCATATGGCTTTTCCAAGATCCACCGACCTAATTTTAGCAGTCGACTTGAATTCTTGTCAGACCTCGAATCATAGGATGGAATTCTGAATACCGATGTTAAAATGTGATCATCACAGTTTCATGGGGCTAATGGGTAGAAGATGATTCGAATAACTTTCCTTTTGACGATTTTTACGACCGGAATGAATTTGGTGGCCGACGAACTTCCAAAACTGGGTCAGAAACTCACCGACGAACAAGTCACTGCATTTGCCGATTTGGCGTTAGAAGGAATGGATCAGGAGTATCCGAACAAGCCATCGAACGTTTTGGCGGATGCAAACTCCATCAAATCCCCCAAAGAAATGCACCCAGCATTTTACGGATGTTTTGATTGGCACAGCAGTGTCCATGGACATTGGATGTTGCTTCGCTTGATCAAACTCAATCCTGGGTGCTCCGCCGAAAAAGAAATCCGAGCGAAACTCGACGGTCATCTCACAGCCGAAAACATCATGAAGGAGAATGACTACTTCTTGGAAAAGCAAAACAAATCATTTGAACGCATGTACGGTTGGGCTTGGTATTTGCGAATGGTCGCCGAGCTCGAGACATGGGATGATGAACAAGGAAAACAATGGCGAAAAAATCTTCAACCGCTAGAAAAAACGATTGTCATTCGGACGATGGAGTACTTGCCGAAATTGAGCTACCCAATCCGAACCGGTGTGCATCCTGATTCTGGCTTTGCTTTAGGTCAAACGCTGGATTATGCTCGCGTCATCGGGAACCAAAAACTGGAAGAACTGATTGTTGCACGGAGCCGTGAGTTCTATTTAAAAGACAAACGGTATCCTACTCGATATGAACCGTCTGGCCAGGATTTCTTTTCATCCGGTTTAAATGAAGCCGATTTGATGCGGCGAGTCCTGAGTGCGGAAGAGTTTTCGGCATGGCTCGACGATTTTTTTCCGAACATTCGCGACGGCAAGATCGGGAACCTTTTGAATCCCGTGGAAGTCAGTGATGTAACCGATGGCAAAATCGTGCATCTCGCCGGCCTTGATCTGTCTCGAGGATGGACTTTGCGAGGAATTTCATCGGCGCTACCGAAAGACGATCCGCGGAAAACGATTCTTGAAAAATCTGCGGTCGAACATGCGGCGATGGGCTACAAGTATGTTTTCAGCGGGCACTACGAAGGTGAACATTGGCTTGCAACATTTGCGATTTATTTACATACCGGCGTTGGGTTGAGGAAGTAAGCCTTGCCCATGCAGTCCATTTGGAGGCCTTTCCGCGCAAACCTCGTCGTGCATTTTCAAACACTCCGTATCCAAGCTGACTGTGTTTTGAGAACTAATCGGCTTGATTCGGACAACCCGAACGCCGCTCGCAAACGATTTCTTTTTTCATCATGATGCGAATTGACAACACTGCAACTGGAGGGAAAGGTTGCAATGTAAAAGTGTGAAATAGGAAACTGCCCCACCAACAGTAACCGTATGCGGGAATAATATGGAAACGCTATTGGAAACCGAGCTTGAAGAATCTTTGTTGACGGACAAGCCAACCGTTTTGATCATTGATGACGACCAGGATCAGGTTGGTGTCCTTCGATACCATCTATCTCAACAAGGCTTCGAGGTCTTGGCAGCCCATTCAGGCAGTGACGGAATGCGATTGCTGAAGGCGGAAATGCCTAATATCGTATTGCTTGATATCGAATTACCGGATGCAACCGGTTTCGAGCTTTGCGAAAGAATCGCTGATGATCCGGAGACGTTTCAAATTCCGGTGATCTTTGTGAGCGGAGTTGAACGCAACGACGTACTAAAGCGTGCCCGCGCGGCGGGATGTGCTTATTATGTCAGAAAACCATACGATCCAAATGCTCTTTTGGTGTTGATCAAACAGACGCTCAATGAAAACCTGATGTAATTAAATCGGAATTCGAGTGGGCAGCTTCCTCAAATATTGCCCTGCACAAACTGCAGCCTTACATCTTTTGTCGAACTTGAATTCCAAGCAGCGACAATCCTTGTTTGATCACTCTTGCTGTTAAATCGCAAAGCAAAAATCGGCTTTGTTTCAATTCCTCTGTTTCTGCTTTCAATACCGGGCATTGCTCAAAAAACGAAGCAAAAAGCTGCGAAAGCTCAAACAGGTATCCGGTTAACAGATTGGGTTTGTACTCGGTCAAAATATCGCTCAGCGCTTCTTCAAATCGCAGTAATTTGATCGCCAACGATCGTTCGGCCGGATTTTCCAGCATCAGCTTCGTTGCCGACACGTCCTGAGTATTGGGTTCAAAATCGCCTTTTCGAAAAATCCCGTAAACCCGTGCGTACGAGTACTGAACATAGGGAGCCGTATCTCCCTTGAGGGCCAACATCTTTTCGTAACTAAAGACATAATCGCTCGATCGATGTTGCGACAGGTCAGCGTATTTCAATCCGCCTAATCCGATAACATTGGCAACATCCTTGCATTCGTCTGATGTTAACCGCTCTGCCTCCGGCCGTTTTTCGTTGACCTCGTTGACGAGCGTGTGAGCCTCCTCGACGGCTCGGTTTAACAAACCCTCCAATCCGATGGTGTCACCTGATCGAGTCTTGTAGGGTTTACCGTCCTCTCCCATGACCGTTCCAAAACTGCAATGGAAAAAGTCAGGACCGGAGTAGCCCCACTTTCTCGCCGCCGCAAACAGCTTGTCAAAGTGATCGCTTTGCCGATGATCGACAACGTATAGCACCGCATCGGGCTTCCATTTATCCATTCGAAATTTGATCGTGGCCAAATCGGTCGTCGAGTACAAAAACGCACCGTCTCGCTTCTGAATGATCATCGGCGCTTCAAAGCCATCGAGGAAAACACAAAGCGCACCTTCGGATTCTTCGGCGATCCCCTTGGTCTTGAAGTCTTCAACAACATCACCCAGCATCGAATGGTAATGACTTTCTCCAAACGTATGATCAAATTCAATATCGAGACGAGCATAGACCCGCTGAATTTCATCTTGGCAATGTGGCATAAATTCATTCCACAAAGCAACGTTTTCGGCATCTCCCTCGTGCAACTTGGCCGTTTCCAGCAGCACCGCCTGGGCGATATCTTTATGTTTCTCAAGATCATTTGAGAAATCCGAATCATTGGCAGTGGTCACGAAATAGTCTGCCAACGATGCGGTTGCCCCTTCAACGGATGCGATCTTGTTTTTCAGACTCTTAAGATTCTTTGCCGCTTTCTTTGCCGCCTTTTCATTTTCGTGTTCTGCCGATTCGAGTTCCGCCACTTTTTCTTTTAGCGTCAAAAGCTCTGCTTCCAATCGAGGTTGCGAGGCTTTCTTTTCAAAGTAATCCATCAGTCGTCGTACGTAGCGATAGATCGTCGATAACTCCAGCACGGGCGCGGCTTCGTACTTTTCCGCATTTGCAAAATTTTTGTATCCGTAAATAATCATCCCGAATTGCGTGCCCCAATCACCCAGATGATTGTCAGTGATCACGTTGTGACCTAGAAAACGCATGATCTTGGCAAGAGAGTCGCCGATTACCGTAGAACGAATATGTCCAACATGCATCGGTTTGGCGACGTTGGGCGATGAAAAGTCGATGATAACGGTTTGCGGATTCGGGCAAGGCGTCACGCCCAATCGCTCGTCAGCTAACGCCGATTTCACCTGAGAAGTGACGAAGTTTTTGTCCAGCGTTAAGTTGATAAAACCGGGACCGGCAATTTCGACTTTTTCGCAAAGACCATCCAGATCGACTTTAGCTACAATTTCGCCGGCGACTTCTCGAGGAGGTCGTTTTGATTTCTTTCCGATGGGCATCGCACAATTCAGCTGATAATCGCCAAATTTCTCGTCTTGCGATGGCTTAAGCATTGCGAGCAGTGGCTCTACGTCGTCCGCATAATCTGCCAATACGCTGGTGAATCGATTCTTGATTTCGGAAAGCAAACTCATTGATGATTTCGATTTTGAATACTGTAATTTCGAAAGACAAAGATTATTGTTTTGGGTTCATCCTGAATAGTACAGAGCAGTATTGGCGTGTTTGGCCTGAGCACTCCCTTTCAACCGACTTGGCTAAAAATTCGACCCTTTTTCCTCACCAAACTCTTCACAAACAATCTCGTTTGGGTCGCAAAACAATCGCAACCACGATTCCTAGCAATACCGTGAAAGCTGAAACCAAGCCGCCTACAATGACCAAGATGGGTCGATAATATAGTCGAACTCGTGTTTTTTTGTCATCAATTTCTATGCCTTGAAGAATCAAATTCACACGATCGATCTCAACGGGTTCGAAGCGATTGTCCCTGTCTGTTCGGTAGGCTGTCCAGTCTTCATCGAAATAATCCGCAACGACAAGCGTTCGACGTTGTGATGATGATGCGGCGCCGACCTCTAATTCAATAAATGTCGGTTCGTCGTGTAAGACCGAAACCGGAAACTGCAATCTTTTCTCTTTGCTGACCTTAATGACCGGTTCTGCAATCGACTTCTGATGGAAATACGAATGATTATCACTAAGCACCGATTCAGGATCGCCAAAAAACTCAACAGCATTCTTTCGAACTTTTGTCGCGAGCGTGGATTGACCATCAAGTAGGCGTCGCAAGCCCGGATCAGGAAAATGAACCGTAGCAATTCGAAATCGAGGCTGATAATACGGATTTTCAAAAATCAAAAATTCTGAATCTCTGAATTCGCCACTTACAAATTCTTCTAAGATCTGGTCCGAAGGAATATTTGGACTTCCCCATTTAGGAATCATGATAAATCGGCAACTTAACATCCCAAGCATAATGGGATTAGGCGCAAGTTGAACCTGATTTCCCTCCAACGGATTTCCGCCCATATCGATAGCTGGCAAGCTCTTGCAAAAATTCATAAACAACGCAAAGCTAATTGGCTCGATCGAACGAAACGATTCAACCAATTGAAAACGACCGCCAAGATGATGCTTGGGCATCAATGTCAAATTTTCCCATTCAACAATTTGCTGCAGGCGATCCGGCGATGAACTCGTTCGCCAATCAGTAGACGCCGACCAAGTCATTGGGTTTGTTCGGAAAATGCGAATTGGATCAGTGGCTTGATCACTGCTCGCAACTCGCTTTTTTATGGCTGTGGCAATCGCAGCGTTTGTTTTCCAAGCAGCAGAATCAGCAGTCATCAACAGGCTTCGATTGGCCACCGAAAGATCAACAACGGTGATCAACAAAAGCGCCCCCAGTGTCGTGCTCCGTTTCATTGTCTGATTTAATAATGCGATCGCAAACGTCGCGATCAAAGCAGTGTGAATCAGGCTGCACAATATCGTCTGCCAGGCAGTCGTCGGATCGAACGGGCCGAATTCGCTGCCGCCGGAATAGATCGGGTCAAACCGAAATCGTGAAAACGTTTCGTTGATTGAAATCGAACCAAACCAAAGACCAAGAAAGCTGATGGCGGTAAGAATCATTGCTCCAAACAGATACTTCCGAAAACGATCCAGTCGATTCGTACGTCCTTGCAGTTGCATTTCCTTTGCTGCGAGCAAACACAAAAACAATGATGCAACAACCGCCAATTTCGCAGGATAGCGAAAGCTAACGTAACCGGGAAAGAGCGTCACAAAGAACCAATAGACACCACCGACCGGCGCACCAATCTTAAACACCGATGAGTCATTTTGTCGCAATTGATTCGCCACTTCATGAAGAACCCAACCACAACCGAACCAACCAAGTGAACCAATCGCGAAAATCCAAAACGCCGATCTTAGCCAACGCTGCACGATCGACTTGTTCTTCCGAAACAACGCGGACAGAAAGAACAAGAACGGTACCAGCCCGCAATAAATCGATGCAGTCCAATTGCGCCCCGTCGCGGGGATATAGTCAGTCCAACGTCCATGCTGAGGTTGAATCTTGCCGGTGACATTCGGCCAAAACAATTCAATTACAGACCATGGCGGCTGACTGAATTGGTAAATGTGATCATGATGCGTACCTGGTACCGGATGCCCAAACAATCCATCACGCACCGAACCGGCAGTCCCTTCAGAAGCCTCATAAATATTACGTGGGTGTTGATAATAACTACGAGTACTTTCGCGGGATGCCTTGAGTGAGGGCAATATCTGAACCGCGCTCAATCCGAGTCCAAAAACGACTCCCAAAGCAAGCATGATGACCGGACGAAAAAGCCGTTTGCATTCATCCCGCAATCTTATGCTACGCCAACCTGAAAAAAGGCAACAAGCGATCAAGACCAAAGCCGCGATACCGACGTGATACGCAGTTTGCGGATCGCCGCCCAAAGTCGGCATGGCAAGCGAAATACCGAGCAACAAACTCCTAAACCAACTCCTTTTCCAGCCAAGTTGGCTAGATGGCGATTGCCTCGTCAACTGAAGTGCAAACAGGATCCCGAAAGGTAGCCAACTTGCTCCGACCAGAAATACGATATTGCACGTTTGAAATAAAACACTTCCGCACAGCGAAAATGAAATCGACGCCATTAGCGCCGACAACGACTCGCAGCGAAGTGCCCTTGCCAAAAAAAAGGCTCCGACACTCGCCAAATAAACATGAACCGCAGCGTAGAGAACGAAGGCCGTCGAAAATTTCAGCCAGGGAATCACAAATATGGCTTGCAGCGGATAGAAGACACTTGAAGACGCCTCACCAACGACACCGGTTCCCAGGTTCTCCTGCGGATTCCACAGCGGAATTCGTCCCGCCTCCCATTGCGACTTATTCCATTCAAACTGTCGGTAATAAAATCGCCCCGAATCGCGATAAGCAAAAGCATGATCGGAAATCAAAATCGGCAGAAAGAAAACCCCGACTGGAACAATCAGAAAAAGCAGGCTGTAGACGGTGGAACGCTGCAAAACTTAACCGCCTACATCACTGGATAGCAGCAATACCGAATCACCTTCGAGCAACCGAGTACTGATTTCCTTTGTGAATCGGTCGCCGGAAATATTCAACAAGTATTCCTTTTTCAGGCACTTACCGTCAAAACAGGCTTCGTCAATTTCCGGGAGCCCAACACGCAACATCTTGAGCGCATCACCAAGCGTATTGCGATCGCTGTGCAAGTCCACAAAAAATTCCGCGACGCCGGCTCGAAGTCGCGGAATTCCAAAGAACTCAAATTTAAGTCGAAAGTGACTAGACAATCATCGTCTCAAGAAATGTTGAATTGAATATAAACGAAAGACGCAAAGGTTAAACCATCGCAATGAAGCGATCTATTTCTCAACCACCCAAATATTCCGGTAGCGAACTGGGCAACCATGATTCTGAAGGTAGACAGGGCCCTTCTGGGGGCCTGCTTTCAGAGGAGCGGCGGTTGTGTTCCGGTTGCCAGGCAGTTCGACGTCATCGTGGATCTTAAAGCCATTGTGATAAACGGTGACACGCGGATTGGTTTTCAGTTTATCGCCATCATACTCCGCCGCCGTGTATTCAATGTCATAGGTTTGCCAAGATAACGGCGGATAGCACATGTTGGTTTTGACCCCAGAAACAGAATAAATCCCACCGCATTCATTCATTTTCCCCTCAAGCCCAAACGAATCAAGCATTTGAAGTTCATAACGACCCTGGATGTAAACGCCGCTGTTGCCACGTCCTTGGCCGCGATCTTCTGGCATGTAGGGCAAAAGGAACTCGATGTGAACCTTGTGACTTCCGAACGTTTTCTGACTGGTCGTGCCTTGCATCAATAACCCATCGTCGGTCATCTTTCCATTCTTCCACTCATCCGCGTTTTTCCCTTCGAAAAGAACAACGGCTCCCTCCGGCGGCTTGGCACCGAGCGTTTTGCTTTTCCGTATGACTTTTTTTAAATCACCCAGTTTTTGCCCGTCCGGCGAAGTGACGGTCAAAGTGCCCCCTTTGATCGTTCCATTTCCATGTTCGTCACCCTCAAACTTAACGATGCCATCTTTTAAGACACCGACATTTTTAATGACCATCTTTGACGGACTTGGATGGGCTAGTGACAAATCGGCAAGCATTATAAAACGAAACCGAATACC
>CAJQQR010000269.1 GCA_905480545.1 uncultured Pirellulaceae bacterium | reverse complement strand
GTCGGTATGGGCATCGATTTGATTCAGCCGGCATTCACGATGCGAATCAGCCATATCGAAGAAAACTCGCCGGCGGCGACAACGGGAAAACTTAAGACCGGGCAGATCATTGAAACCATCAACGGTCAACGACTTGCTGAGATTGATCCGCGGATTCAGCTTGGACAAATTGTGGCTGAAGCCGAAGCGAGCGATGGCATTCTTCGATTTAAAATCAAGGACCAAACGGCGGACGCAGTCGTCACGATTCCTGCGATAGGTGCGTACAGCGAAACCTGGCCGCTTGATTGCCCGAAATCAGATCAGATCGTTAGAAAATTTGCAGATTACCTTTCCAAGCCAGATTCTCCGATCGGCTTCGGCGGAATCGGAATGCTCTTTTTGCTCTCGACAGGAGAAGAAAAAGACATCCAACGCGTACGGAAGTGGGCGCGAAGCGTTGCAAATAAGCCACAGACCTACGCCTGGTATCTGGGCTACGGTGGCATTCCATTATGTGAGTACTACATTCGTACCGGCGATCAAGAAGTGTTGCCTGGAATTCAGAAGTGGGTCAACAACGCCGTCAAGGCACAGTATCTTGACGGCTGGGCTGGTCGGGGTGGAGTCCCAAGTGTCACCTATGGAAACGGGCATCTCAACGCGGGCGGAACGGCAGTACTGACCTTTTTGTTGCTTGCAAAAGAATGCGGAGCAGATGTGCCAGATCACGCACTGCTTGGCGCATTGGTACACTTTTATCGTTACTCGGGACGCGGGCACAATCCTTACGGCGACGATCGGCCGGAGCTCGGGTTTGTCGACAATGGCAAGAACGGAAATCTGGCGTTCGCCATGGCAGCGGCTGCCGCGTTGACTCCAAATGGCGAGAGCTCCGTTTACGCTCAGGCTCGCGATGCTTGCGCGATGACCAGTTTTTACACAACCAGTTTCATGTTACACGGTCACACCGGTGGTGGAATCGGCGAGTCATGGCGCAGCCCGGCGATGGGACTGCTTTACGAGACAAGGCCGAAACAATATCGCGAGTTCATGGACAATCGCCAGTGGCATTATGATTTGTCCCGTCGGTTTGATGGTTCGTTTGGGATACTTGGTGGTGCAGGTTATGACGCAGATAAATGGAGAGGTGGATGGGGCACTGCCTACGCGTTGACCTACACCGTTCCCCGCAAGACCTTACGCATTACCGGAGCGCCGCCAACAAAATTCTCAAAGCAATATCAGCTCCCCACGCAACCATGGGGTGTCGCAGCAGATAACGCCTTTCTCTCGTTGAATGCCGTGAAAAATGCGAGCGGCAAACAACAAAACATCATGAACGAGACACTGGCCGGCGATTCAAGCAAACCTGTTTTGCATCGGCTTCATCAGTCAGACAAAGTATCTGATGAACTGATTCGAAAATACATGCATCACCAGGACCACAACATTCGCTTTGTTGCAGCCAACAAAGCACTAGGTGTCAACAGCGGCTACATTGGTAGGCGTTCACCCGGCGGCAAAGTCAGACAGGAACTTGTGATGGAGTTTCTTCGATCAAATGACCCGAGAGTTCGCCGCGCGATGTTCGCTGCAATTTATGAAACTCTTCGATATGAAAAGACTCGTGCTTTTACCCGTGACGTCTATGATCTCGCCTTGCAGGCAGTGAAGGATTCTGAGGAATCCTGGTGGGTTAAAGATTCAGCTCTGCGCATCATTGGCCATGCCCCTGCCGACTGGGTCCAACCACACATCGACACATTGCTTCCCTACCTGCAACACGAAGATTGGTGGCTTCAAAATGCGACTTTGGTCGCTTTGTGTTCCGTTGTCGCAGATGAACGTTGCTACAAACAAGTGCTGCCGCCAATTGGAGAGCTGATCCGAACAAACCAACGCTCAGCCTTGACACTGGGGCTGATGGGTAGCATTCGCGAAAAGATCAAATCCGGCAGCGACGAAGTTCATAAATTGGCTGCAGAAACACTGAAGGGTTCGTTTACCAGATATGCTGGCGTAAAAACTGCTCGAGGTGGACAAGACATTTCTTCCACCTTCGATTCTCACATGGAGTACATTGCAGCTTCACTCGCCGACGTGCCAGGCGGATTGGACCTGCTGTATGAAGTCGCCCGCACACGATACCCACAAGAAATATTGCCATTCAAGGAGTACTTTCTTAACGCGGATCCGTCTCTGTTCGGTCCGGCATTAAAAAAAGCCATCCAGCCGATCATCACCGAAGAGCTGATCCCCGAATACGTCGGCCGAAACCGCAAAAAGCTGAAACAGCTCGTAGCTTGCGAAATTCAATCAGGCTATCCCGGTGGTTCGAGAGATGCGATTGATGGTTTAGTTGCGTTATACGACCGTGCTGGATCCAAAGGATTTAAATGGCAAATGTTTTCCGATCTGCGTAACGCCAAGTGGTCTTACCATAGTTTTGCCCCAATTCAGAAAGAGCAGGTCCCCTTTGATCAACTTATTACTCGCTACCGAGAAGTCACTGCTCCCGACGGCATGGAAAACTGGTTCGCCCAGGACTTTGACGCCTCAATGTGGAAAAAGGGATTAAGCCCGTTTGGAAACTACATGGGATCGCTACCAGTCGGCCCGATTCATAAATGCAATGCAGGATGTCAGGGGCCAGATTGTTTCGGAGGCACAAAAGTAAATACCTTTTGGGAAAATGAAGTTCTTTTGATGCGTGGTCGCTTCGATATTGCGCCGATCGAGCAAGGTTACCGATACCGCTTACGTGTCAACGACGGAAACCACGTCGGTTCCGGCGGTGGGCACATCATTTATATCAACGGAAAACCGTTGATTGAATCCAAGACATGCAATGGCCGGGGATCTGGCGGACAACCCAAGGGAGCGTATATCACAAAGGACTTTCTTGAAGACTTCAAAAAAGGCGAGCTCACAATCGCCGTGAAGACTTTTCTTCGATTCAATGATAAATACAAAGTAAAACCAAGCTCACCGGTTCCTCAGGGCAAGATCAGC
Source organism: uncultured Pirellulaceae bacterium (assembly GCA_905480545.1). Taxonomy (GTDB): domain Bacteria; phylum Planctomycetota; class Planctomycetia; order Pirellulales; family Pirellulaceae; genus JABAAE01. The sequence goes on along the minus strand of CAJQQR010000269.1, from coordinate 35,455 downwards.
ATTCACCTGGAAAAACAATTGCTTCCGCCCATGGGCGATGACTTGGTGCAAAAATCAGCGGATGTGGTCCCAATGCTGTCCTCCCAGTGGCAAGCTGCACAGGATCCGACCGACAGGGAACGTCAAACCGGCGCCGTAAAGTTCCTCTACGATGGGAAGTTTGTAAATCAGCCGCCACTCTTGGGACGGTGGCGGACGCTTGGAATCGTCAATTCAATTGATCAATTCACCCCGGAAAAACGACTGAACGCTCGGGGAGCTAAACTAAGTGGCCTTCATTTGAAGAAGGAAAGCAAAACGGACCACCCCACCCTACTTTGGTCTGGAGATACACTGATGGACCTGACTCGTTACGAGGCATTGAAAATGAAATTGAAGACCATTGACAATGAAGACTACCTCTTTGTCGAAGCCGGTGGCTTCAGCGCAAGGCATCCAGTCGGTTGGCAATCAAAATGGTTGGTAATGAAGCGATAATTGTTTCAAAATCTCTGTATCAGGAATTCATCCGAGAATTGCCGGAATGCAAGATGAGCAAAACACGATGGCTTCATCTAACACAATATCGTTGACCAATCTCGGCTAGAGCACTTTGACTCAACACCTCAAAAAGATGTCTAAAGTGAGAGCAAACCACAAAGGTTCAGATCTTTCTCGAAAACATTCATATATACCGCAATTTTAAACCAGGGCGGTGGAAGACAACGACTCCATCCTCCCGAAGGGTAATCCTGCCAATCCCAAACCCTCGTCGCACAACAATCAAATTTTGCCCGACTTACAAGGGACAAAACCACCTGGCTCCCCTACGCTTGTCATCAAATTCTTGGGTCCAATTTCGCGATTGAGCATTTTTGCCAGCATTGCCTTGCCCCCAACGCTGATCGGACTTCTTCTCAAAATCGCTTCCCTAAAAGCAGCTTCAAACCACATGTGTCAATCTAGGGAACCTGCGGCACCTCTACACTTTACCTAAACTAGTTCAAGTATTTTATCGCTTAAACTCCGATCAACTACATGGTCGAGGTCTTTTTTGGAGCGAGGAAAGCGGATGCCTAGGATTTCGTTTTTGATTTATTTATTAGTTACAGTCGCAACTTGCGGCTGCTACGCGCCATTAAAGTCCCCGGGAATTCCGGCAGCTTCACTGGATGACAGCTTTCGATATGCAAAGAAGGCTCATGAAGCCGAACTGAATTTTGCAACATTAACTGGATATGCACCCACCGAATACATCTTGGGGGCAGATGATATTGTCAATATCAGAGTTTCGGAAGTAACGCCTTTTGCCGGTCTTGAGAACTCCGAGCAAGCTTCCCCTAACCGAGGCGTTAGCACTCAAAAATCGGATCTAGATTGTAGGATAAGTGCGGAAGGAACCGTTTTATTGCCGCTGATCGGCACGATAAAAATTGGTGGTTTTTCAATTGAAAAAGCAAGACAAAAAATTGTGAACCTGTTCGCCGCCAAATTTCTCGACAACCCCAAAGTGTCGGTTTCGCTAGTCGAGAGAAGCTCAGTTGGTGTCATGGTATTGGGGGGAGTTAATGCTCCAGGTTATTACAAATTGCCGAAATACGAGAATGACATCGCACACGCAATCGCGAGTGCTGGTGGCATTCAACTCGGCCAGACAGAAATCCAAGTACACAGACGGGCGTCCACCCCATTCCTACAAACGCCTGCTGTTCAGGTAGCAGACCCCGCCTTGGGCGATCCAGGTTTACCAATGCATGCTGCTCCCCAACTGTCTATTTTGCGAATTCCTTTGAGATGTCATTACCCTCCAAGCGTGTCACCCCAGGACGCGGTACTATTCGACAGTGACGTTGTAGTAGTCAAAAAGTCACCCGACAAAACTTTCTATGTCGTTGGACAACTGAGTGGCAACAACCAAGTTAGGTTTACCGTCGGAAATGACAATCGCGATTTGGGCAATGGTTTTCTCCTTCCGCCCGACCGTGATGTTGATGTCGTGACGGCCGTTGCGATGGCAGGTTATATCGACCCTATTGATTCGCCGACAACCGTAACGGTTCACCGAACCGGTTCAGATGGCAATCCATTGTTGATCCGTGTGGACCTCATTGCTGCGCGTTTTGATCGCAGCGAAAACATCATGGTCTTGCCTGGGGACATCATTTACCTGAATCCAGATCCAGCATGGTGGTTGCGGCGAACATTGGATCGCGTCCTGCCTACAATCATTACAGCTCCATACACGGAACTCATGCAAAAACTATTGAATCCGGGACGCCTCAACTGATCTGCCATCTGCGTTTTTTTCAGCCTGAAGAATGAGACTCGTAGAGTCGACCAGGGCCAGCAGTAGCCAAAAGTAACGAATGTAAGACAGGTGTAAGAAGAGCGAAGTCGTCAGATAAAACAGCAACGACATTGCCATTCCCGCTGAAAGATTTCTCCCTTCAGAATCATCCCTGCTTTTCGCATATAGAAACATGCGATAGAGAGCCACCAGAACAGACAGTAGCATGGCAGCAAAAGCAGACACCCCCCAAAGTCCGTTTTCTGCGGCAATGTCTAACGGCATGCAGTGTGCCTGCCGACGATCCTTCAGGGACCTTAATCCGATATGTTGACCGTATTCCTTGGAGTACTTTGGAAAAATCCCTGGCCCCACGCCTAACAGCGAGTGGTCCCTGAACACAAGAATAGCAGCCCCCATCTCGGTTAATCGCCCGCGAGTGGCCCCGTCTGCATTCCTCAACTGAACCGAGTTCGAATTTACAAAGAGAGTTGAAATGGATGCTAGACGCACCGCGTACTGAGGCAAAAGAATCAATACGAAGACCGACGCCAGAGCGACCCATTTGAATTGTCTGATGGGAAAAAAACCGAGCAGCCAACCAATCAACAACGCCAACACAAAACCAACGGCCGCACCCCGCGAGAAAGCGAGGGAAAACCCGAAAAAAGCGCACAGTGTCGCAATTAGTGCCACCGTTGTAAATTTCGGTGATCGCGTAATGGAAATCAGTGTGATCCCAATTGGCAGAAGAAGCATCATGAATTGAGCATATCGATTCTGTTCACCGATTGTGCCCGCGAACCTTCGCTGGCGATTGACGCCAGAAACAGCTGATTCGGAGGCTTTAAATTCTGAATCAGCCTGAGCGAGACCACCGAAATCAGAGTCGATTCCGGTAAATTGTTGGATCAATGGGACCCCCCCCATCAATATCGCGCAAAACGCCAATGCCCAAAGCACTTTGATGAGCACCGCTCTGGTTCGACAGAGATTCGTAACGACCAAATAGATCAACAATCCCTCAAATAGGAATGAAACGAAAGACTCAAAGGACTCAGTTGGGTATTTAGAAAAAACACTGCTCAAATATTGCCCTAGTGTGAAAATAATTAGCCACGGAGACGCCGCTCCGAAAACAAGGCCTTGCTTTCCAATCCAGAAGGCGTGCAGAAGAGGCCACATTAGCAGCGCGATTACCGCTGCCGGGAAAAAACCGGGCGCGCCATGAAACTTGACGGCAACGACTGGCAGATTGGAGTAAATCAAAAAGACAACCAAAAGCGTTGTCCATTCCGGTCGTTTCCAGATCGCATAGCCAGTCACGATTGCGGCGATTCCGGCGACCAGTATTGGCAATTTTCCCGGCAATGTAACCGCTGCGATGACCAACATAGCAATTCCAAAAACCAGCGAGACACCAATCATGCTTGATTTTTTATTATGCCTAAACTCAGTCGACGAACTTGTGCCGCTCATTTGGACTTAACCCAATTTAAACCGCTGCTATCGACAGGCACTTCCATCCCTGTTGGGTTCCATTTTTCAATTCGCTTTCCCGTCAAAATGTTGAAGATCGCTACCAGAGCAGCGCAGTTAATCATGCCGAAAAAAAGAATCAACCTAAGCGGTTTCCACTTGCCCAACCCCGTGCCGGAAAGCAGGAACGCGAAAACCAGCATGATTACTGCTCCCCAAGACGCTATCGCGACAATCCGAAAAAAATCACTCTCGTAAAACAGCCATGGTGAAATTGCGAGCAATGCCAAACAAGGAATGATTGCGATTCGTCTCATCACCTTGTGAGAAAAAAGTTGAATCGAGTAAAAGCCGTATCGAAAAGGATTGCAGAGATCTCGTGCTAACAGAACGGCGCGAAGACCGCGTGTTATGATTCGAATCTTTCGATTGAACTCCGTCTTGGATTTCCCAGCCACTCTTTCTTTCGCTATCGCGTCGTTGTCATAAACAAGTCGAAACCCCTCCCGGATCACATTGGTGGAAATTGTGAAATCATCCGTTACACCGGATGGCACCTTTTTAAAGAGAACTGCTCGAATGGCATAAAGGGCTCCGGTCGCCGAAATCGCGTTTCCTGAACGGGATTGAAAAACCTTAAGACTACGGTCGAAATTCCAATAAGACTGCTCACCTTCGGCCATCGTGCCACCATGAGTGTCTTTGACATACACTTGGTTGCCCGCGACGCAACCGATTGTGGGATCAGCGAAATGTCGAGTCAAATTTTTAAGAGCGTTGCTGCTTAAGACACTGTTTGCATCAGTAAAAACAATCAGTTCGCCGTTTGCACTTTCAACTGCATCATTAAGCGCCGGTATTTTTCCACGTCGCGGAAACGCCAGCAATCGCACTCGGGCGTCCGGGTAGCCGTCGACGATCTGCTCCGTTTCATCCGTTGAACCGTCAGAAGCGACGATGACCTCTATCTGATCATGCGGATAGTCACATTCGAATAGGTTGTCCAGCTTGGATTGAATTCCGCCTGCTTCATTGAAACAAACAACAACAACCGATACGCGAGGACACTGATCCCCCACCTTCCAGGGCCGACTAATCACCAATCCTCTCAGATAAATCAACGCAGGGAATACGAGATACACATAGGCAATAAACCCCAGAGCAAGGCACGCGGCAAATTCCATCACGTTGCTTCACCCGCATCTGTGGTGGCTGCAGTTGTTGCGGACGCCGAACGCTGACGGGACTCGACTTGGCTTTTTCGCACAACACCCAATCCAATCACACCTAATCCCATTAGGACTCCAACGAAAAAAGAAGCGGCAAGCAACATTTTCGGATTCGGCCAAGTCATATCACTCAGAATCATGGGAGCATCCAAAACTTGAATCTCTATTGAGTTTCGCCCGTTGGAGATGGCCGACTCCTCTCCTTGCATTGCAATGAGCTGCTGCAGCGTTGACGCATGAAGTTGCCGGATGTTTTCAATGTTGCGAAGCAAATTTTCCTCTTGAACCTGAAAAATCTCGGTGGCTTTTATCTCTGCCTTTTTTTCGGTAATGATTCCGTTGAACTCCAACTCACTGGCCAACAGGCCCTGAAGCTCTCTCTGCCAACTCTTTAAAACAATTTCAAACCGTTGCTGAAGGAGCGCCTCCAGAGCGTCAACCTCCGCTTTGGCAGCGAGCATGGCCGGGTGACTTGCAGCATAAATTGCATCAAGCTTTTCGGCTTTGAGCACTGCAAATCGAAATTGTTGATCGAGGCTCTGCAGGTCGCGAGCTGCCTCTGGATTGGCGTAGCGAATAATTTGTTCAATTTGACTGGAATCCGCGTACACTCCATCTTGGCGTTCGCCACCTGCCACGATCGAATCAGCTTCCTGCTGCGTATCGGAATCCAACGCAGGCTTTTTTACCGTCAGCATGAATTCATTATTTCGAGGCGTGATGTTTCTGTTGAGAAAAGATGAAACCGGAAAAGGTGTTAGTACATCGGGCGCCGATTCAGGCGGCAACACACGATGCTCACTGTCACGCAAAACTGCGAGCAAACGAGATTCAATTTCTTTTCGTTGCGACTTGATGGCAACCAGCTCACGATTGATCAGCTCGAGTTCAATCACCCCGTCCTGATTGGCAGTTCGTCCTTGCCCGATTACGGGCGTTTTCTGACGAAGTGTTTCATATTCCTTCTCATACTTTCGTAATTCGTCTCTTTGTTTTTGCTCGCTGGCGGCAAGCAACTGGACCTTTGTGCCGGTGCTGCCACGATCGGTCTTTCCGACATGAGTTTCGTAAGCCGAAATCACCTCAGAAATCAGCTGCGTGGACTCTGTCTCTCCTGTACTTCGGTAGGTAACCGTAACGACATTAGCGTTCAAAAGCGGCGTGACATTCAGGGATTTTAAGACATGCCGAACCGGATCAAAGGACTCCAAGGGAACGTTGTCTGGCTTGGCAATATCCATCGAACTGATCGCCTGAGCAACAATCAGTGGACTGCGAATGGTCTCGGCCTGGGTTGGAATAAATTCAGGAACAACTCGCCCCATTGGATCGGAGTCCGGCGACACCCCTCTTGGCTCAATCAACACTCGCGCCTGAGCCTCAAAAGTGGTAGGAACTAGCGAAATGTATAAAAAACCGCCTCCCAATCCCAACAGTCCGAATAGTAGGAGAGTCAGTTTTTTTTCCCAGAGCAACTTGATGTCAACACTCACGAAAACTCCGAATCAGAAAAGTTAAGTCGAAAAGACACACTCGAGTTCATCCGTTTGGCAGAAACGACGAGGTACAACCAATCTGAGTACTACACTGTGTAATTCAACCCTCTTAAAAAAAAAACCGTCAATTTTGCCGGATTTTTAAAATCGCCTCCTTTCATATTCCTCAAATCGTGCTTACGCTGGAAAAAACAACGTTAATCATCCGATTCTTTGAATCGACTCCTTTCATATTTCCCAGCTAGTAGCTAGCGTGTACCCTTCCTAACCTTTGAACCGCAATTTTAAATTGCCGGCTCCTTCAACTTGACTGCCCATATGTTTCAACTCGTGGCCGACCACAATCGGCCCAATTTATTGTCGCGCCGTAAGAAAATAGGCAAGCGAATTTTTGACTTGGTTGTTTGCGCGATCTTGATTCCCCTGCTGCTTCCGATACTTGCGATGTGCGGTATTGCAATTCTAATCGAATCGCCTGGTCCAATCATTTTCCGTCAGTGGCGGACAGGAAAAGGGGGACAACGATTCCGAATGTTTAAATTTCGGACGATGGTACGCAATGCCGAAGAGCTGAAAAAAGATCTTATGCATTTAAATGAATTGACGGCTCCAGATTTCAAAATTTCTGCCGATCCACGAATTACGAGAGTTGGCGGTTTCCTCCGAAGGACGAGCCTCGACGAATCACCTCAGATTTTCAATGTTCTATTGGCGGACATGAGTATTGTGGGGCCAAGGCCCACCTCATTTCGTTCCGAAACATACGCGCTAGACCAGACAGAACGCCTCGAGGTCACGCCTGGAATAACGGGATTGTGGCAGGTGAGTGGCCGGAGTGAGGTTGATTTTGATGAGCGGGTCCGCTTGGATGCAGAATACATTCGCAAACAGAGTTTTTGGTTTGATTTAGTGATCATTCTCAGGACTTTTTCGGCCGTGTTCCGTCAAAAAGGAGCTTGCTAGAAATGAGAACCAATTTCCCTTGGGGCTCCGAGCCATTTAAATCGGATCGTACTTAAATGTTGAATGTTCGATTATCCTTGGTTTTTTTGATTCTCTGGCTGGGCATTTTATTTAACGTCGAGCGGATTTATGAACCAATGAACTTGGCTTCATTCGTTTATGTATTGACGAGTTGCTTGGCGGTACTGATTATTTGCACACCAAAGCTCGGAAAGGTTACCCTCCTTCAGATTACGGGCTTCAGCTTGCCAGTCTATGGCTGCCTGAAGTGGTATTTTGGCTATCCATTTAGTGGACCGAACCTTCCAATCACCGTGACGGAATGCGTCGTCCTCTGCGTCACAAATTTATTGGCTTTCCGAGTCTCAATGGGTATCGACGAATTTGTTACTGCAGCCGCCAAGGCCGCGGAAATGGTTTCACCACGCCAACCATTGTCCCTCAAAGATTCGTCAGCAGAGCTTTACGAAGAAGTCCAAAGAGCCCGTCGATTTAAACGAACACTTTCGTTAGCGACCCTGACTTTTAAAGGCGACGCTTCTATCGAACAACTTGACTCGCTCTTCAACAAGGCAAAAACCGAGATCACTCGAAAGTACATTGAGTCCAAGGTAGCCCAACAGCTTGTTGGCCACTGCGATGCAGGAGATCTGGTTGCTTTCCAAAACGGCGAGTTCGTCCTTTTATTTCCGGAAACGTCGGCGGAGGATGTCAAGATCTGGATGCACCGAATGGAAGCGGAGCTCAAATCTAAAATTGGGATACAGCTTCAAGTTGGCGTCGCGTCGTTTCCCGATCAGGAATGCACGTTGACCGGTCTGGTTGAACGCGCCAAATCAGAACGGGTATGTCTTTCGGAGTATGATTTTTCTAAACCAGCGTCACGAGACAATGCTTCAGAAAACGCGGCTACACGTTCCGAAATTGGCGTCTAATGAAGATTGCCGGGAAAGCAATTAAAAAAGCAGCTCAGACGTCGCTATTTCGTTTTTTCGCCAGTTCTTTTGAGAAACTCCCTTGGCCAGAATCAAACGTTTTACGGGTGCTGACGTATCACCGAATCGCCACAAAAAACGAACGCCTCGACCTTGATCCATCTTTAATTAGTGCGTCGCCAGAATCGTTCGATCGCCAGATGGAATGGATTTCGAGAGATTTCAATCCGGTTTCGTTGGCCAACGTGATTGAGGCAATGAAATCCGGTAATGGTTTAAGCAAGCGTTCGGTTTTGGTCACTTTTGATGATGCATATCTCGACTTTATGTTTCATGCCTGGCCCAGTTTGGTGAAATACAATATTCCCGTTGCACTATTTGTACCAACAGATTTTTGCAGTGCAGAAACATCATCATTTTGGTGGGACCAAATTCACGATGCGGTTAACAATCAATCTAATGGTGGAAGATTAAGGGTTGGCCAGCGAGAATTCAGTTTGGACAACGCAAAGACAAGGAAACGAACCACAAAGGCTGTGAAAAGCTACCTAAAATCGCTTGATCATCACCAGTTACAACAAGAGGTTGGAAGTATTCTTGAACAGGTTGGATACACTAAGTCGAAACGGTCGGTACTGGACTGGGGTCAACTAAAGGCACTGTCAGATCAGGGCGTCGACCTGGTACCTCATACGCAATCACACCCGTTACTGACCCGGGTTCATGCTTCGGTGGCTCGCGAAGAAATCATCAACTCTAGACGTTGCTTAAACGAAAAAATTGGCAAGGTGCTTCCAGCATTTGCCTATCCGTCCGGCTATTACAACGAAGAAGTTGTTAACATCTTGCGTGACGAAGGCTTTAAAGTTGGTTTTACGACTGTTCGTGGCGTCAACGATTTAGAGGTCACGGACAACCTCAAGCTTCGAAGAATCAACATTGGTGCCGAAACCCCAGATGCGTTGATACGACTTCAGATGTGCCCTGCAAACTTAAAAACACAATCTAAAATCGCCAGTCAATTCCCTTCCGTCTGATGCAGTACAATTGGCGAACCAATCGACTGCCTGCGTCATGTAATGATTCTCTGGGTTATTCGGTCGAGCGAGAACTTGTTACTCAAAATATCTAACTCCTCTTCAAACCGCTTCGCCACCCGCATCAGTCCTAATTAATGTTAGAAGTTGGGCTTAACAAAAGCGAAGATCGGCAAAACCAATGACAACATCGGAAACAGAAAACAAAAGCCACTTTCGTGGTTCTATTCTGCTTTTCGGCGGTAGAATTTTTGCGTTGGTCGTCAACTTCGCCGTGCAAGTAATTACCATCAGATATCTCTCCAAAGCGGACTTTGGAATTCTTGCTTTTGCGGTTTCGGTGACGGGAATGTTTTCCGTTTTCTGTCTGATTGGTTTGGACAAATCCATTTCTCGCTACCTTACAGTCTATTTCGAAGCAAATGACTATCAAAAATTCTGGGGGACTGTAGTACTCTCGTTCGGGTCTGTTTCGTTTATTGGACTATGCGTGGTTACCGCCATCGTAACGGCGTTTCAATTTGAGCGGGATGTTTTTGGAATTCAGCCCAAGACATTGCATGTCTTGGCAATCGTAAGTGGTCTCATAGTTGCGGAGACGCTCAATTCATTATTTGTTTCATTTTTTGCGGTGCTTTCCGAGGCCCGATCGATTTTCTTTCGGCGTCACGTTCTGGGTCCAACACTAAAGTTGATTGCGGTAGTTATTGTTGCATTAAACGGTGGATCCGTTTTTCAATTCGCAGCGGGTCAACTTTTGGCCGTTGTCATTGCCACCTTAACCTGCTTTCCAATGCTATGGTCAGCAATTAGTAAACACAGCAAACTCATCTGGCCGGGTGTAGCAAATCTGCGTCTACCTTTGAACGACTTCTTTGTGCACGGGTTAGGACTGTTGATTGGCGACCTGGGATTCTTGCTTCGGGGAGCGTTGGTCCCCATCATAATCGGATTGAACTTTCCAGCTGATGAAGTTGCCAGCTACCAATCAGCTTTCACGATTGCAAGGCTAAATGAGTTTGTCTTGCTTACATTTTCAATTTTGTTTTTACCCAAAGCTGCGAAACTGTCCCATGACTCCGACTCCAGACGGTTACAATCGCTTGTCGAAACGACCTCTGTTTGGATTATCCTCCTATCGCTTCCATTATTTTCATTAACATTTCTCGCGGGGAACTCCTTGCCTCGCCTAATCTTTGGGGAGGAATATCAATCATCAGGATTAATTCTTCAGTGGTTGGCACTTGGCTTTTTTATTAATGCATCATTCGGAATAAACTTGCGACTCATGCGAACGGTTGGAAAACTTCGATTCGTAATTCTGGGCGATGTTTTGATCATACTTTTTTCCTTGTTGGCAATTTGGTTGCTGATCCCTCAATTTGGTCCGATTGGTGCTGCATACGCTGTGTTAGCAAGTTACATTTTCCAAAACGTCGTCTATCAATATCTTGCAGCAAAACACACTCACATCAAGCCACTTTCGCTTCCAATCTTATCCCCATTTATCGCTGTTTTACTTTTGGTTTTCGCCGCCCGCATAGCACAGAGCAGTTTTCAAATTCCAGACGTTTTTGGTCCGTTGCTTGCTGGTTTGGTTACGTTAGTCGTCATCGGACTGTTTTATCAACGACTAGGTGTCCCCGAGTTTTTTCCTGAGCTCCGAAACCTGCCGCTTATTGGAAAAAAAACAAAGTCGGTAAAACGATGAACACCACGAAAACAAATAAAAACTCGTCTTTGGAGCAGCGTTTAGTCGTTGAATCCACGGCCGGCACAAAGACCGCCAAAATCAAGATCGCTTATGTGATGTCTTGGTTTCCAAAGCTCTCGGAAACATTTGTACTTCGTGAAATGAATGAGATTGAAACGCTTGGTTATCAAGTGGAGGTCTTTCCGCTTCGCAAAGGGTCGACGAATAAAATCCATGCACAAGCGAAGAAAGTGGTGAGTCGTGCGCATTACACAGGTCTAATGTCGGTGGCAATTCTGCTGTCCAATCTTTTGACCATTGTTCAGTCGCCGCTTCGATATCTTGAAATACTTTGGACTTTAATACGTGCCAATCTAGGCAGCGCGAGATACTTCTTCGGCTCCTTGATTTTTTTCCCGAAAGCCATTCACCTTGCGCGGCAAATGCAATCAATGAAAATTGATTGCATCCATGCTCATTTCGCCAGTCACCCCGCAGCGGTCGCGTATGTCATTAATCGAATTAGTGGAATTCCATACAGCTTTACTGCTCATGGGTCGGACCTGCACCGTGACCAACACATGCTTCTCGAAAAGACAACCAACGCGGCATGTGTCGTAGCGATTTCTGATTACAATCGAAATTTAATATTGGATACTTGCGGGACTGAATTTGGCGAAAAAATCAAAGTGGTTCATTGCGGAATTGATACGAACACTTTTACACCCTCGAAAACGCGGCCCGTCAAGCCAGAAAAAGATCGACTTCAAATTATTTGCATTGGAACGCTCCACGAAGTGAAGGGGCAGACCTATTTGCTTGATGCCTGCAAACTTTTAAAGGAACTCGGTGTCGATTTTCACTGCAAATTCGTCGGTGGTGGTCCGGATGCAAAGTTACTAGCTGCGAAAACAAAAAAATTGATTCTAGAGTCGCAGGTTACGTTCTGTGGCCCATGCGATGAATCCGAAGTTCGAGATTACCTATTAAATGCCGATGTTCTGGTTTGCCCAAGCGTCCCAACCAGTGATGGACGGCGGGAAGGAATTCCTGTTGTCATCATGGAAGCGATGGGCAGCGGTGTCCCCTGTATAGCAAGCGATATTTCCGGAATTCCAGAAATCGTTGAGCACGCCGTAAACGGTATTTTGACCCCACCCAAAAACGCCAAAGCCATTGCAAACGGGCTTCAAACACTAGGCAATGACGAACGATTAAGACTTCGTTACTCCAACGCGGCAGTTCGAAAGGTCAAGCAAGAGTTTGACTTGACCAAGAACGTCAAACTTTTAGCGAACGTATTTAAATCGTATCTTTCTGTCGAAAAAGAGGTTTGAGTGATTTACAAAACAAGTCCCCCGACCATAGGAATGCTTTATTGTGGAGATCTAGGTTTCTCTCTTACAGAACTTTTCCTCAAAGAGGGCTACCGGGTCGTCACAACTGACAAACACCGAAGTCCGGCAACTGCCAAACGGGCTCGGGATTCCAACGCTGAAATCCAAAAAGATATTGCTGATGTGGTTAGCATCTCCGATATCGTTATTTCGTTGGTCGCTCCAGAGGCTTCGGTTTCTGTTGCTAGAGAATTTGTTTCACTTGGAAAACAGATCGTGAATGGTTGTACCTTTATCGATGCAAACTCGATTGGACCCGGCCAAGTATCGGAAATCAACGAAATCTTTCGACATGCCAACCTGTCGTGGGTCGATGCAACGATTCATGGCGGTGCAAAGCGGATTGGCGAGCTTGGCGTGATGTACGTGAGCGGAGTCAATGCTGTGGCGATCTCGGAATTGATTCGGCCGATTATGCGTGTATCCGTACTGTCCGAAAATCCTGGTGTTGCTTCGGCAATGAAGCAGTCGATTGCAGGTTTTTCAAAAAGCCTGAACGCGTTGTTTCTACAGAGTGCGTTGTTGGCTCAAAATCACGGATTCCTTAACTCTTTTGTGGACGAATTTCGTCAATTTTATCCCGAAATTTTTTCTGCCATTTCTCGAATGCTTCCCACGTTCAGCCAACACGTACGAAGGCGAATCGTGGAATTAAACAACATTGAACAGTTAGCGAATGAGAATCAATCTCTGTGCACGCTGATGACCGCTGCAAAAGATTTTTTTGCTGCGAACGCAGAAATCTTCGAATCGACACAAATGGATTCTGATTTGTCGTCACCTGAAAAGATTGAACAAATCGTTAAATCTTTGGCAATTCAATAACCCTAAAAAAAAGATTGAAATGAGTTTCAAAAAACCTAGTTCATCCGAACTTCATCCGGGACCGGGATTCCGAATCCGCACTACCTATCCTGCTTGCAGCACGGAGAGCATTCTTGCCATCAAGAGTTTTGATGTTCCTGACATCTCGGACACGCTGAACCGGCTTTACGCCGTTGATTCAAGTATCAAATGTCAAAACTCGAAGCAGATGTCTTTTTGTGGAAGCGTTTGCACCGTAAGGGTTTTTCCCGGTGACAACCTAATGGTTCACAAGGCGCTTGACATTGCAAGACAAGGCGACATCATCGCTGTGGATGCCCATGGTGAACGTTCTATGAATGCGATCCTGGGCGATCTGATCTGTACCAAAGCAAAACATCGTGGCATCGCAGGATTTATCGTCGACGGCCTGGTGCGAGACATGCCTGGAATCGATGAAATTGACTTTCCCGTTTTTGCCAGAGGCACTACGGCCGTTGGCCCGCTCCATCGGGGGCCTGGAGAAATCAACTACCCGATTTGCTGTGGTGGTGTTGTCGTAAACCCGGGGGATGTAATCGTCGCCGACAATGCCGGAATTGTTGTGATCCCGCATGCTCATATAGACATGATTGTTGAGCGTCTGAGTGAGAATCGAGAAAATATGGAAACGTATTTAGCTGCCGTTCAACGAGGAGATTTTTCTAACGCGTGGGTTGACCAACTTTTAGAAGAATCCAACTGCCCGAAAGAAGACTGCTGAGCCGACAAGGCGATCTTCAAAGAGCAACAATACATGTTTGATATTTCCAAAACACCATCAATAGTCCAGCTTTTGGCATTCTCTCGAATCGCATGCGACTGGGTCTATCGCCGTAATCCGAAAAACCAAGAAGCGAAGGCACTTCGCAACGAATTCTACGCAACCATCTGGAAGGCCTCGGCAAAGCAATTGGGCTTTGAAGTGAGTGAACTCGGTAAGGGAATATTCGAATTCACCAAACCAGATCAAACGCATTTCAGAGTCAAAAACAATTACTCAACCTTGGATGGCAATGCCACTTTAAAGCGTGCCGGAGATAAGCCATTGGTTCATGACATTCTGAGACAAAATCGCATTCCCGTTCCCGATTGTCAAACGTTTACGTTAAAAACACTATTCCGAGCTCGACAATTCCTATTGGAATCGGAGGTGCCTTGCGTCGTCAAACCAGCTGCTGGTACGGGTGCCGGACAAGGCATCACAACGGGCATCCAAACCGGAGAACAACTGGGATGGGCGGTTGCTCGCGCAGCCCGCTTTCACTCACAAATGGTGATCGAAAAGCAAATTCCGGGTGACAATTTCCGGCTTCTTTTCTGCAACGGAGTCTTACTTGACATTGTAAAAAGGTGTCCTCCAAAGGTAATTGGCGACGGAACGTCGAACATCAAAAAATTAATTGCCCTCGAAAATGAGCGCCGTCTTTCCAGTTGGAAAATCGCTCAGTCCATTCTGCGGATTGATCAGGATCTAACCCAGACTCTCGCGACCCAAGGGCTTACCCTAAAATCGGTCCCCGAGGCCGAAGTCGAAATTCAGATCAAGACTGTGGTCAATGACAATTCCGCTGAAGAAAACAAGACTGCCATGAACGACTTCTGTGATGAGGCAATTAGGGTTTGTTTGGACTCCGCTGATGCGATTGGCGTCAACCTTGCGGGGGTGGATGTGATCACCAGCGACCCAACCCGACCGTTGGAAGAAACCGGTGGCGTTGTACTGGAAGTCAACACCACCCCGGGCCTCTATGTCCATAAACGTGGCGACAATTGCCCCGTTGCTCCCATCATTCTCATGGCAATGGCAAATCAAAAAAGTCAATTGAGACATGAACAAGGAAACACCGATCCTCTTCAAGCAGGATGGATAAAATAATGGCGAACGATTTTGACACCAGCAACAATCCCGAGAAAGTCGATCCCCAGTCGCTTTCCTCGAGCGGCAAGTTGCCACCGGTGATAATCATCGGTGGTGGAGCAAATGCATTGTCGATGGCTCGAAGCCTTGGAACCATGGGAGTGAAGGTCTTCGCGATCAACAAGAGGGATTCAGCGGTTTGCAGCTCGCGTTTCGCGACTCGGATTGTTCTGGATGATTCGGCCAACTACAAAGACGTTTGGAAAAACTTCTTGGTCGGCGACGATTCAAATCAACATCGTTCGTCAGTCTTGCTTGCTGCAAGTGATGTCGGACTGGAGATCATCGCGACCAACCGCCAAGTTCTGGAATCCAAATTCCTTCTGGATGAGTCGAATGTAGCAGCCCAACTTTCGATGCTGGATAAACTAAAAACGTATGACCTAGCGAGTCAAGCCGGAATTCCAACACCGAAATTTTGGACCATTTCGTCTCGGAAAGATCTCGAACGCGTGGAAAGCGAATTGGTTTTTCCACTTTTAATCAAACCTAAATCTTCACCTGATTTTACAGACAAATTTAAAGGCAAGTTTTTCGATGCAACCAATTATCAGCAGGTTCTCCAGGGAAGCGATAGACTATTTGAGGCTGAAGTAGAATTTTTGTTGATGGAGAAAATCCCTGGTGCAGATGACTTGCTTTGCAGCTACTACACCTACTTGGATGCCGAACTTTGTCCCCAATTCCATTTTACGAAACGAATTATTCGAAGAAATCCTCCAAACATGGGGCTAGGCTGTTATCACATCACTGATGATATTCCCGAAGTGCAGGATGTAGCCCTTCGACTATTTCAAGCTACTGGCTTGCGAGGATTGGCAAATGCCGAATTTAAGTTGGACCAGCGGGATGGAGTACTAAAGCTGATTGAGTGCAATGCAAGATTTACAGAAGCGAATGGACTGGTTGCTAAAAGTGGGTTTGATCTTGGACGTTTCGTATACCGTCGCATTGTTGGCCTACCGCAAAAACCGTTGAAGTCGTTTCGGTCTGGAATGAGGCTCCTTTATCCGCTTGACGATTTTCGTTCCTTTATCGCCTTGAGGAAGCAGGGTAATTTGACCCTTTTCCAATGGCTGAAAAGCCTTTGCCATTGGCAGAGCTTCCCATTATTTTGCTGGTATGATCCGATCCCAAGTGTGGTTTCCTACTTGCGAAGATTAAAAAACTGGATCCGCTCGCCCAAAAACTGAAAAAACGACTCGTGAGAATGACTCGATGGCATCGCCTTCTAATCAAAGAATCAACCGGCTAACAGTGTTCACGTTTCTCTGGGCTAGTCAGGCACTTGTTCATCAAGACTTCTACAACGCCTGGATTGAGAACAACAACGTTTGGGGATGGATACTAACCATATTCGCCGTTGCGTCCATTTCGTTTCCCCGGTCGCAGGCTTTTTTTTCACTGATGCTGTTAAGTAGCCTGATTTACAACGTCGGAAAATGGCCATTTGTCGTGAATCATATCCTGGTTGAATCCGTTCTAAACGCAACCATCCTCACGGCACTGCTGATTTCTTTTTTGGATTCCAATGCAGCATGGAGGGACCGATCGGTCGATCGGTTTGTGCCGGTACTAAAGGCCTCCCTGATCGTAATGTATTATTTCGCAATCCTTGCCAAATTAAATTACGGTTTTTTCGATGCCGAGCAGAGCTGTGTTGTTGTTATGTTTGATGACTTGATTCGGCGTCTACCATTTGTTTCCAAATCGTACTTTACACTACAGTGCGCAATTTGGGGGACCATCGCAATTGAATTTGCGATTCCAATTTTACTGACGTTCAAACGGACCCAATGGATTGCAATCTTAATCGGCTTAGCATTTCATTTCATGTTGGGTCTCATAGGTCAT
The DNA here is from genome assembly GCA_905480545.1 of uncultured Pirellulaceae bacterium. GTDB lineage: Bacteria > Planctomycetota > Planctomycetia > Pirellulales > Pirellulaceae > JABAAE01. The sequence continues at coordinate 18,342 of CAJQQR010000269.1, read as the reverse complement.
CGAACATTCTCCGCATTGGCGTATTCGGTTTATGGGCTGTTTCTTTTACCGGCCTTAACGAACTGGGTCAATGAATTCCATGATCGATTGACACAAAGATTTGGTTCAAAAAGACTCGCAACAGCTCGAGCCGTATTTTCGGTATGCGTTGCCGCCACAGCAACACTGCTTGTAGTTGCAGAATTAACCGGAAACGACCGTGCAGGTTTCGGCCCTTTTATCATTTACCGCATCCCGTGGGTTATTTGGATTTCTTGGTCTGCCCTGATTGCCTTTGCCTATTTAAATGCGATTTCAAAACAATCGCACGACCCTGCTGAAACGCAGGCCGCCAGCGGTGCGAAACCTCGTTTCCTTTGGCTCTTTCTGCCGCTGGTATTTTTGAACGGCAGTTCACAATACCTTGGCCTAAAAACTGAGACCTGCTTTACCATGTACAGCAATTTAAGGACTGAAGGTGGAATCAATAACCATCTTTTTATGCCCGCACTCCGAGTAGCCAAATATCAGGATGATCTTGTGGAAATCTTGGATACGAACCATGAGAAACTGAAAGCAGAGTACATCGACAAAGACTTGTTTATCACTGCGTTTGAATTCCAGCGATTCATCAGCTCGACTGACGAGAATTTTTACGTCGCGTTCAACTACCAAGGTCAACGCGATCAAATCAACAAAAGGATTGGTATAAAAAACGACCATCCGTTTGCGGTACCACAAAATATAGCGATTCGCAAATTACTGTATTTCCGCCCAGTGCCCAAGGACGACAGATCACCTTGCCAACATTAAGAAACCGACGATTAACGTTTGCCTATGATGAAAGTTGACAAACCGGCAAATCAATCCCTCCCCCAAATGTTTACAATTCATTGAATGACGCTTTTGCAATTCCGTCGGAGTTAAACAAGCAGCCGGATCGCTGTCCTCGCAAATTATTCTAAATGGATCCATGCCAATCAAAAACTATTTGAATAAGGCGAATGTGCTTGTTTCTAAACGAAAGACAGGAGCTGAAACCCTGTTTCTAAATCTGCAACCAACTGCGACTCAATGATGAAACCAAGAGTAAAAATGGACCATTTGTATTTCTGTTCTCGAGGAATCACTTTGTTCTGCCAAGCATGTGTAAAAAAACAACTGGGTGGATGACAGATGCTGCGATGACCTTGCTTGCGCAAACGAAGGCATTGCCCGTCGAACGAAAAAGTAATCGAACTTTAAAATTGTTTTTTTAAAATGCACGGCGAAAACAAAAAATCCGGCAGCCTAATTCCCTTTGAGACGTCACGTCGTGTTTGGTCCGATCCAACATGTATGCTGCTCGTTTTTGTAGGCGCGAGTGCCGAGTTCCCTCTCAATCCCTCTGTGGACTGGCTTTTCTACACGGGACGCCTTCCCGCTGATCCGATTGGCCGATTTCTTTCCACGATCGATTACCTTCGGCAGCTTATAACCGCCGACGATGAAACACGAAATCTTCAAGCGTCAAAGCTAAAGCAACTGCATCAACAACTAGAAAACAAGCGCGGTCAGCGGATCCCTGCCACAAGTTACCGCGACGTTCTTTCCATGGATATGATGTATTCGATTCGGAGCGTTCCGTTGGTCACCGGAGCAGTTCTTTCGCCCTGCGAAAAGGACATGATGGTTAAAGACATGAGTTCCATCGGCGAACAAATGGGAATTCCCGATCTACCGTGGTCGTACGCTGAACTTTGTGAGCAGAGGAAGGAACGTCTGCCTTTATGGGTTAGGAGCGACTTTACGAACCGACTGCTGCAATCTTATCGGCGTGCTCTTGGACCAGTGACTTATGAATTACTGATTTCCGCTTATCCCATGTTGGTCGAGCCAGAATTACTGAACCGACTGGGCCTGGGTAAAAGAATACTGTCAGCTCCGATTCGATGGACGCTGAGGCCCGCCTGTCAAACGGGTTTGATTCGAACTCTTTATCGAATCCTGCTACCACGACAAATCAAATCAGCGGTACTGAATTGGTCAAAATCGACTAGCTTAAAACGATTTGGCGACAACTCTTCGAAAGAATAGGCAACAGCGAATAACCTGAGAAATCAAACGCTACGTCGAGCCACTTCTATTCCTATTTCTTGGTGCCGACCCCCATGGTGTTACAGCAAATTTTTCGCTTTGGATAAAACGTGAACTTGTCGATTATCGCTGAACATGATTAATTGGTGTCACCCGCCGGCAGACAATCTGCGTTCGGCTGGGGCGGGTTCATGTCCAACCAAATTGATGCACGTCGTTCCAGCTTAAAACAGTCGGCTGCTTGAAAAATTTTTGGGTGCTTGAAACAAGCCAACCAACCCACCAGTCATACAAAATGCATGGCTTACGAGAACACTAGATTGCCCCGAATATTGCGAGGATGACCGTCTACGGTTTCGTCAGAGGACTGGGCAAGATATCGGGAAATCTTGTCCGTCATGCCGTTTTCCATTCCTACAGCGTGAAACAAGATTGTGAATAAACGGGCCAGCGAATTTCAACCTGTTGGCTTACCTCACTTCATCTCTGACTGCACCGCTTGAGTAAGTGCAAATTAGATCCAAGCAGACCTCAGAGCATCCTACTTGAAAACGACGCTTCGCAAGTCCAAACGGACGAAAGAAATGACAAATTGAGCTGGACCATACTTACTGATTAGCAAATCGGTTGTAATCATCTTTGAAGAGTGCTTCAATTTGGCGGGTTCAACAATTGTGAAGCAAAGCGTGAAATGCGCCGGATAGTTTGCCGACTTGTTTCGCAAATTACTTGTACCGACGCGATATCTTAAATCGGTATCCTGCCGACAAAAGACCCTTTAAGACTTGATCGATTCTGATCACGTCCGCTAAAATAAAAATGGGGCAACGAGGTCGATCCTCTTTGATTAAATCCTTAAAAACGCCCCTGTTTTCCTCCCCCTTTTCTGAACTCTTTCCCTTTCCGCCTCAAATGCAAATGCTTGCAGTTCTATTACCAAAGCTTTTATTTCTGGCCGGAGGTTTCAGATTTCTTATCCAACAGCAATGAGTGACGTGTGGATTTAAAATTAACCAATCGGAACGTCCTGGTTGTTGGTGGTGCAAGCGGTATCGGCTTGGAAACAGCCAAAGCGTTTGTTGCCGAAGGGGCCCATGTTGTGATTTGGGATCGAGACGAAAATGTTGAAGAAATTGGCAAGACAGTTGCCGATGGAACTTCGTCAAAAACATCTGGAATTCGGGTCGATATCACCGATGCTGACGCGGTGAACGCTGCTCTGTCCCGAACCATTGAACGCCACGATGGATTGGATCATTTAGTGCTGGCCGCTGCAGTTGGATCGGGGAAGTTCGGTTTCCCGTTTACGAATTTGCAGCCAGATGATTGGCGACAGGTTTTGGAAACAAACGTGATAGGAATGGCAATCGTCGCCCATGCCGTCACGCCATGGATGGTAGAAAAGAAATCAGGAACGATGGTGTTCGTCGCATCAGTCGCTGGCCAAATGGGATCCCAAACGGATCCGCCATACAGTGCCTCAAAGGCAGCGAATATCAATTTTTCGCAGTGCATGGCAAAAGATCTCGCGCCCAACGGGATTCGTGTAAATACCGTCTGCCCCGGCATGGTGATAACCCCGCTCGCCAAGTCGGTTTGGAAGGCGTGGCACGATCAGTCTGAGCCAAATTCGCGACTTAGTTTCGAGGACTGGGCAAGCAGCAAGATACAGTCGCTCGTCCCGCTTGGGCGTTGGCAACCAGCCTCTTCGATTGCCGAAATGATCGTCTTCCTATCCTCCGAAAGAGCGGAGCATGTTACCGGACAGACAATCAATGTCGATGGCGGTATGGTTATGCACTGGTGATATTGAGATTACTGAGTTTTTGTTTTCAATCGATCTGTACGATCCGTCCCGGGGCTTGCTGTCTCCAAAAACTGATTGGGGAAATTCCTGATCGGAAAAAATCTTAAGCATTGGGTCATACCGCGTGTGTTGAAAGCGGCAACAACGATTACCCGGAAAAAACCGATCTGAGTCGACACCACTGCGGCGCCCACGGTTATCCAGAAAATCGACGACGCATTGGGACCTCAATGCTTGATAATCGTGTCGTACAAACGGAGAATAGACGCCTCAAACAATATCCCACCTCGCGAATCTCCGGAATGAAATCAATGAAATCCTTTTTCCTTCTGCTCATTTGCCTGACATTCATTGCAAGCGTTTGTCCCGCTGAAGATTTTGTGATCGACGGATACAAGTTCACGTTGCCCAAGGGTTTTGTGATCGAAAAGGCCACTGATGCTTCGATTGTGAAACGTCCGATCAGTGCCTGTTTTGATCAGCATGGAAATCTTTATGTTACCGAGTCCAATGGCACCAACGACCCAAGCCAGAAACAACTAGCGGATAAGCCCCATTGGATCCTAAAGCTTTCCGATTCGAATCATGACGGTTTTTTTGACAAGCGAACGAACTACGCAGATCGGCTGATGTTTCCCGAAGGAGCCATGTTTCGAAACGGTTCCCTTTTCGTTGCAGCTCCGCCGAGCATCTGGAAGTTTTCGGATCTCAATAACGATGGAGTCAGCGACCATCGAGAAGAATGGTTCAATGCAAAAACTTTAACGGGCTGTGCAAATGATTTACATGGCCCCTATCTTGGGCCTGATGGAATGATTTATTGGTGCAAGGGTGCATTCGCCGAACAGACTTATTCTCGTCCCGGGAAAACGCCGTTGGTGACGCGTGCTTCGCATATTTTTCGGCGGCACATTAACGGAGGTGATGTTGAATCGGTGATGGCGGGTGGAATGGACAATCCAGTTGAAGTTGCTTTTTCGGAAGCGGGCGAGCGATTTTTCACGACAACTTTTTTGCAACATCCCGCCAACGGAAAACGAGACGGCATCATCCACGCGATTTATGGAGGTGTTTACGGCAAGGATCATGGGGTTCTTCAAGGGCATCCACGGACCGGAGAACTGATGCCACCGTTGGCCCACATGGGCGCTGCGGCGCCGTCGGGTCTTATGTGTATGAAATCAAATTTGTTCGGCGAACAATATCGTGGAAACTTGTTTGCATCCAGTTTTAACATGCACAAAATTACGCGGCACCAACTCATCCGCGACGGTGGTTCGTTTAAAACCATTGACGAGGATTTTTTGGTTTGCGATAGTTTTGATTTTCATCCAACTGATATTTTGGAGGATTCTGACGGCAGCCTTTTGGTTGTTGATACCGGCGGCTGGTACAAACTTTGTTGTCCAACCTCTCAATTGCACAAGCCTGAGGTACTCGGCGGGATCTATCGCATTCGCCGAACTGGTGCACCGGTGGTTGATGATCCATGGGGAGTCAAAATTGTTTGGGGGGATGTTTCCCAAACGTGGGTCGATCGGCTTGGCGATGAGCGGTTTGCAGTTGCGAACAGGGCCAAACAGCTACTCATTGATATCGGCGAAGACGCAATTGCATTTCTCCGACAGGGACAACTTCGCCTTAACGAGTTAACGCATTCACAAACGGCAACGCAGATCATCTGGACGGCGTCCCAAATCAACACGCCACAAGCATTTGAAATTGTACGTGAGGGCCTATCGGCTCGTTCGATCACCACGCAAATTGCTGCCGCTCATTGTGTTGGTCTTCATCGCGACAAAAAAGCGTTTAAACAATTATGCCAACTGCTAACGTCTCCGTCGGATGCGGTGCGTGGTGCGGCTATTGAATCGTTGGGCCGATTGAGAATGCAGGAAGCGATCACGCCACTGATGAAGACGCTCAAACCGAACGATGGTCGCATTCTTCAACACAAAGTTTCCTATGCATTGATTGAAATCGATGATTTTTCCGCAGTCGAAAAAGCGTTGAATTCAGCGAATGAGTTTGGTGTTGCGGCCGCTTTGATTGCGATGGACCAAATGGAAAGCAGTCAGCTTGCGGCAGAGGCAGTCGCGAAACGAATCAATTCGCGGTACAGCGGAATTCGGCAGGCGGCGGTTTGGATCGCTTTACAACACCCCCAGTGGGCAACTGCCTTCTATGAGCCAATGAAGACACGCCTTGAAAATAAATCAGCCGAAAACGGACCACGTGAATTAAAACGTTTGATGTCCAGTTTTGCTCAATCCGCAACGGGAAGCTCGACACTGGCCTTATTGCTAAAGGAAGCCGAAAACGACGCCGCAATTTCTGCCGTACTGCAGGCGATGAACGATAGCAAGTTAAAAACGCCACCCGCAGAGTGGCTAGACGCCAGTCGTTTTCTATCGCATGAAAACCCGAAAATCATCTCACTAGCGGTTCGGCTTTTTGAAAAGCTGAGAGCTACTGATCCGCAAATCAATCAAACGCTGGATGCCGACTTCTTGGCTGCTGCACAAAACCTGACATTACCCGATAAAACAAGATTGCATGCGATTTGCGTGCTTCGTTCTCCGATCGTACTAGACGATGATCTGTTCGAACTTTCAATTTCCAATTTATTGACTGGACGCAACTCAGAAAACCGAACGCTCGCGACACGGTCATTGCATCGTGCGAAACTCACGGACAAACAATTTGTTGTATTGGCAAAAACGCTGCCCAAGGTTGGTCCCTTGGAAATCGAGCAGATCCTCGCCCTGTTTCGAAAGACTGATTCGATTGACACAGCCAACCAGCTTTCAAAATCACTGGTTCAAACTTCGTCGCTTGCCTCCGTTGATCGAAAAAAATTAAATCAACAAATCTCCCATTTTGGGCCTGAATTACAATCCAAAATCCAAACTCATTTTCGGCGATCAGACCAGACCCAAATGGAAAAAGCAAAGACGCTGGATAGACGACTGCTTAGGCTGCCGACCGGAGACGCGGCAAAGGGCCAAAAAATCTTTCAAAGCTCCAGTGCTTCGTGCTCGGCTTGTCATGCAGTGGGATACCTTGGTGGACGATTGGGGCCCGACTTGACAAGGATTGGTGGGATCCGACAAAAACGTGATTTAATGGAATCCATTCTGTTTCCCAGTTTAAGTTTTGTGCGGGGCTACGAACCGGTCATCGTAGATACAATTGACGGACTAACGTTCAACGGCTTCTTGAAAGAAGACAACCAAACTGAAATTATTCTGGTCACCGGCGATAGAAAAGAAATCCGCATTCCCCGCAATGATATCGAAAAAATGGCGCAAGGAACGGTTTCCATTATGCCAGCTGGATTAGACCAGCAACTCTCCGACCAGGAACTAGCCGATTTGCTGGAGTTCCTCAAAACGGCCCGATAAGATTAGGCAGCAGACTCGGTCGCTGTTGAAACGAAGCATCGACAACCCAGCTACCGCCTACCAGCTCAACTCAAGAACGATTCGAAAGTACAGCAATTCAGGCGAAAGCGATGCGTACAACATCGAGTTCAAATGGTTTTCCAAGTTAAAACGATTGCGGTGAAGCGTAAAACCGGAACGCCTCGTGGCAGTTATAATGATTTGAACTTGCGGAACGAATTCAACGAACGCAAGTTGATCATCACAGCCATAAGATTCGTCCACTACAATCACCCGCTGCATCGCATCGCGTCATCACGCGGACAATTTTCGTTGAAAATCGAGGAGCAATCGTTGGCACCATTGGTTTCAGAAGAAGAAGGCAAGTAAGAATGTTCAAAACTTTAAAATCGTTGGCTGTAATTGCCATTCTGACTCTGCCAACTGTCGTGATCGACGCCGCCGACAATCCCAACGTCATATTAATTATGGCCGACGATCTTGGTTTTCAGGATTTGTCGTGTTACGGAAGCAGGACGATCCGAACTCCAGAACTCGACAGGTTGGCCAGTGAAGGAACTCGACTTACAAGCTTCTACGCGGGTGCCACAGTTTGCACACCCTCTAGGATGGCGTTGTTGACCGGCGCTTACCCTACGAGAGTCGGATGGCGAGGTGGCGTGATTGGGTACAAGATCAACGGCAATAACGGCTTGGCACCGGAAGCTTTAACGATGGCCGAAATATTCAGAGGCGCCGGCTACAGGACAGGGATCTGCGGCAAGTGGCACCTTGGTGATGCTACCGAGATGCTGCCAATGAACCAGGGCTTCGATTCAGCCTTTTATATCAAACGAAGTAATAACCAGACGAAGCAACTGTGGAGGAGCAACGAATTGATCGCCGATCCGTTCGACAACCGACACCTTACGGAGCAGTTTACCAACGAAGCGATCAAGTTTATTCAGGCAAACCGGGACCATCCGTTTTTCCTCTACCTTCCGTTTACAGCGCCACACTTTCCTGCGCAGCCTCATCCCGATTGGCGAGACAAGTCCGCAAACGGTGCCTACGGTGACGTGGTCGAAGAGCTGGATAGTCGCGTAGGCGAAATTTTTAAACAACTGAAGAAAGACGATCTGGACCTCAAAACAATTGTGGTTTTTCTATCTGACAATGGCCCCGAGCCTGGCCAGCGAAAGTGGGCCTCGGCCAAACCCTACCGTGGCCTGAAATGGTCGTCCCTGGAAGGCGGCACCCGTGTTCCTTGCATCTTCCGTTGGCCCGGTGTCATCCCCGCAAAACAGGAAACCGACGGACTGATTTCCGCGATCGACCTGCTGCCGACCTTGGCACACGCCTGTGGCATTAAATTGAAAAACAACGATGAGCTGCGGCCGATGCTCGACGGTGTCAACGTATGGGATACGTTGATCAACGAACCGAACAAACCCCACGCCCGCAAAAGCCTACTATATTGGAATGGCTGGGCGAAACTCGAAGCAATCCGGGTTGGCGACTGGAAGCTTTACTTAAACGAGGTCAAAGGTATTGAAGGCTCCACCGCTGGCCCGGTACTCATACAACTGATCGACGATCCAGCCGAAACCACGGACCTCTCGCAGAATTTCCCCGACAAGGTCGAGTCCATGAAGCGTCTCGCTGAAGACTTAACCCAAAACATCAAAGATCATTCGATACCACTGGGCGGCTCGAAACGTGATCGGTAACTTGAATCCTCCGACACTAAAAGACTCAACAGCAGTCAATTTGCCTTAATCAGCAAACGCCTGTAACATCCCTTTCATTTTGTAACCCCAATGCCAAAAACCAATCGTCGCCGTTTTCTAAAGTCAACGTCCACCCTTGCATCGGCTACCGCGTTGGGCGTGTTTTCGAGCACGTCGATAGCAAGGAGCCCTTCACCGAATGAACGGCCACGGTTTGCACTGATCGGGTGCGGTGGACAAGGAACCGGTGATGCTCGCCGCGCTCTCGCATTTGGTGACATGGTCGCTGCATGCGATGTCGATTCCTCCCACTCGGCCTACGTAAAGGACATTTTCACCAAACGACTCGGGCGGCAGGGCAAAGAAGCAAGCATCGAGACCATCGAAGACTATCGGGCAATCATCGATCGCGACGACATCGATGCGATTATCTGCGGAACTGTCGACCATTGGCATGTGAAAATCGCTGCCGAGGCGTTGAAGTCAGGCAAAGATGTCTATTGCGAAAAACCACTCACTTTGACCGTCGATGAGGGGCGAATCATTTCCAAAGTGGTGGAAGAGACTGGCCAGATTCTCCAAGTCGGAACTCAACAACGTTCCGATGAACGATTCTTAAAAGCAGTCACCATTGCCCATTCCGGGCGGCTGGGAAAAATCAAAAAGGTGACTGTTGGCCTCAACCACAACCCATTTAGCAAACCGCTTCCGGCAACCAACGCGCCCAAGACGCTGAACTGGGATCGCTGGAAGGGACCAACCGAAGATGTGCCTTATCGTTTTCTTAAAAACGGAAAGGACGGGCAGAAGCTCGTGCGAAACTTGGGCGATGGAAGCGTTAACGCTTCAAATTGCCACAAAGAGTTCCGGTGGTGGCTCCAGTACAGTGGCGGAAAAATGACTGACTGGGGTGCTCACCATGTCGATATCGCTCAATGGATCATCAATCAGTGTGGTCCGGGCGAAGGACCTACAACCATTAAGCCGGTTATGGTCGAAACCAAAGTTCCTTTCGATGAAAACGGAAACCCAACTCTCGATGACCGCTACAACGCGCCGCATCGTTTCACCGTCCACGTGCAGTTCCCTAACGGCGTACTCATGGAGATTACCAGCGAAGGACGTAATGGAATACTGGTGGAAGGCACCAAGGGACGGATCTTCGTTAATCGCGGTACCATAGCGGGCAAACCAATCGAGGATCTTGTCAGCAACCCACTTTCAGGCGGATGGCTGGAAGACATTTACGGAGGACCTGTCGTGGAACATGTCAACAATTTCTTCGACTGCATAACAAGCCGCAAAAAACCCGCATCCGATGTATGGACCCACGTTGCGTCAATCAACACCTGCCATTTGAGCAACATCGCCATTCGCTTGGGTCGACAAATTGAATGGGATGCCGCAGCTCAAACGATCAAGGGTGACGCGAAGGCTAGGGCAATGCTGGCAAGAGACAGTCGCAAGGGATATGAAATCGAGATTTGAGCAATAGCCCGAACTCTGCCTTGAAAGAGACCCAAGAATGCCCCCAATTTCCAATTCAGCGTCTTCGTCAAAAAAGTTCAAGCAAATACATCGGGCCCAATAGATGCGAGTTTAGCGATCTTGATGAGTCCGAAAATTCGGTCAAGATTCATTAACGAACTGGTGATCAGTATCAACCGTTACGATCATCGGACACAAAATAAACAGAACTGCTGTCGCCCAACCGTCCATGCAAACTTTTCATGCCTGATGGGGTTAGAACGTCTCGATGAATTACGGTGTCAGGATTCGTTTTACCACCTTTTACAAATTGCTGACCGCCTGAGAAACCATTCCGCCGATTTCCCGCTGGTTTCGGCGCCGGCTGATCGCTTTGCCCCCTCAGATTAGTGATCCTTCAATGAAACAATTCGGTAACCGATCATTAAAACTCGATTTGGAATTCTTCAGCGATCCGTCGAACAAATGGCTTGTGGCGTTCTGGGACTCTTTCATACCAGCCTTTCAGATAGGCTTTAAACGATCTGTTCTCTTCAGTCGGCCCCAGGTTAATGTATCGTAGTGATTGCCATGCAGCCGGTGTTTCTTCAAAGAGTGGTAGAAGCTTCACCGCGATATACCCATTCAAATCCCGATTCGTGCCAGTCTTTTCCAGTTCCTTCAAGTGGGTTCGGTAAAACTCAACGATCGTCTCTTTTCGACCTTGATATTTCTTTACACGATCGTTCACGTAACTCGCCAGCGATGTCGAGTAGGACCTCCAGTTCGCGTAGGGCGGATTTGTCTTCCACTCGTCTGCCATTCGCCGCAAGGAATATAACGACGCACATTCGCAAAGCGATTCCTCAAACCACAATTGCGGATTTTTCGATTCTCGATAGTTACAGACAACGTGGCAGAACTCGTGGGAGAATTGAAAAGCGAGCTGAGCCCATGCCCGACCACCTGTATCCAGCCTCACGATGTGCTCATTGCCTTTGCCTCTCCTGTAAAGTGTTATTGGGCCGGAATTGCTTCGCTGAACAAGGAATGGAGGAAAGCCATCGTCCGGAAGATGGGCCAAGATGGATCGTGCAGCCGACTCGCAGACTTTTCGCATGTCGACAAGCCCCGCTCCACCCCAATCACCGGGGAGAATAACGATTCTCAAACCATTCAAATTCGTCGAAAGTTGGATCGTTGTTTCCGGGACTGATTTGAGCGTACTCTGAATCTCAGCAATGATCTTGCGAAGTGCGTGGTTTTCCGCCTCCAGTTCAGCAATGCGTTTTTTAAGTCGAGCGTCGCCGTCTTCAGCACGCGACAATGCACCGCTGAACAGAAGTGTCCAAATCAAACCGATCAGAGTGACATCACGAAAACGGGGAATAATACGCATGCTTACCTTTTGAGATTGTTTGTGTCACGATTGTTGATTTAACTCTATTTAACATTTGATTATAAACCAGTACAAACATTCAGCGCTCCCTCTGTTGGACGCTTTGAACCGATTCAACTCAAAGGGGAAGGCCTCTTTGAGTTATGATTCGGGTAAGTAAAAATTTAGTTGCCTGACCGAAATTTTGGACGAATTGGTGTTTCGGTTCAGGGTCAGTTTTTTGTAATGAGTTGTCATTCTTTTTTTGGTGAATGGCGATGGATTTCAGTTTCTATCCTGGTCATGAAAGCGGCTGCGGTCATCCGAAATCTTGTCCGCATCTTGGCAAAGCATCGGTTGGGATGCTGGTGCACATCGTCAACACCAGCGAAGACAGTAGGCTCCATGTTCAGCGCCGACTCAACGCAGAACTAGATCGCCAACTCTCATGGTGAATATTCCTTGCGGCAAAAATTTGAATTTCATTCCGATCGTATTTGTTAAGACCAGCATTTCCTAAATGTTTGACTGGATTTGTGAAGCAGGCAAAGTGTGCCAGGAATGTGTCGACAGCTGCGCGAGTTGTTTTGGTGAAACCAATGCCATGACGGGCGAGGGAAGCATTGCAACTTCTGACAACGACAGAGAATCAAACTTGGCCTGAGGAAGTTTTCTGAATTCGGCGTTCCATTCTTCGGCCACTCTTGGATTGATTGCCATGGAACAACGATGGATCGCGACGGCATTCTGAAATTCCCGTGCTTCAATTGCCGCAAAGAAACTCTCTGAACTCGCCGCGAGAAAAAGCTTTTTAGTTTCAGCGGAATAGCTGTCATTGCATCCCATTGATACTGCGGCGAGGTAATCCTTGGAAGCTGCGAGAGGGTCGGTCTTGACCGACGTCTCCGCTTGATGAAACAGAACGGAACCTAATTCGTCACGGAGCTCTCAAAGAGAGTCAGACTGCCCACCTTCCGTTCGCATCCGCTAAATCGCGGTGACGGCGGCATCGCGATATTGGGCGGCACCGGAAAGCTTGAACTGCGCGACGGCATCCGAAGCAAGCACCTCCAAAACAATCGCAGGGATTTTCACATCAGCGTCATAGCCCATTCCTTTTTTAGCGACCATGACCGCAGCAGAATTCCTTCCGTCTTGGGCCAGTGAAACCGCACTTTCAACGCATGCCTTGGCAACGAAACGTTTTGCATCCGACAGATCGCGATCTGATGCATCATGTGTTTGAGCTTTCATTAGCGCATCCTCGGCCAGCTTCACCTCCCCTGCTTTCGAATACGCCTTGGCCAGCTTTATGTTGCCCGATGCAAAGATGTCTCCCAATTCTTCTGTGCTGCTGCCGGAATCCGAAGACTGATACAAATGAGTCAACGCATCTTCCAAGAAGTCGATATCTTTACCGCGTTTGATCTGGTGCTTCGAACGCTCTGAATTGGCTAACTCATTGCTCGGGTCAATGGACAGTGCTTCGTCCCATCGCTCGATTTCAATCGCAATGGCAAGAGTGGCTTGACAATGGACGGACCCTCTCCAAATCATTAGAGGAGATAAAACGGCAATCGCCAGCAGGAAGCCCGTCGTATGGCCGAGGACTTTCTCGTTGAACAGCTTTCTGAATTTCAGCTTTTCGAAGTTCATCACCTCGTCTCCACAAAAGGCTGAATTTTTGCTCCCGCGATCATAGTCTAACCGACCGCGGCAAGCAACCAATTCATGGGCGCCAGCGTACGTTCCGGAGTCAAGGATACCGACGCGTCTAAGCTCGATTCCGTCGTGACTTTGGTTGCATCGACCGAAGGGATTTCGGCTTGCATCGAAGTCACTTCGGTCCTTTCACCGCTGTGCGATTAAGTGTTCGCCACGAACGCTCGGATTTCGTTCAAAGCCACTGATTCATTCCATCAAGGACGTGGGTTCGACTCTCACACGCATCACCGAAACCCGATCTTGCTAACTTATGCGGTCCAAAACGGGTGAGAGCTTGAGAGTGGAAGCGATAGAGTTGGCACTTTGGCAACCACGAACTGCTCTTAAGCAGAAGTGGCAACCAACTCAGAGAGTCTTACTCAAACAGCCATCGACGTAGGTCATTACCCGATAGCACGTTATGACGCAGCTTTTAAGAAAGCGTTGTGACCACGTTAGAGAGTCAACGCCCGGTGCGTGGTCAAGCGGTGACCTGAGAAAGCCCCCGAGGCGACTGCCAACGCTACTTTTTCGATCCATAAAATCGCAAGAATTCAGCGAACCGCCTGAGGAAAAATTGGATTTCTGGACAGCACTTGATTTTGTTGAACGTCGCCCTGGGTTTAGCATTACAACTGAGGTACTTATCACAGTGATCCAGCGAATCAGCTGTGAAGGAAAACCACAACTACCTCGCGTTTCATCTGGACCAAAATTCCTTAAGTCGTTCACTGCCACCCGGTCAACTTGGTCGCTATTGGCATGCGATGGTCGGTCAAACCGAAGTAGAATCGGAATTGCAATAATGCGGTTTTACTTACGAGATCAAATAGAGTTGCCTTACTCTCTGGCCCAAATGGCGCCGATTTTCTTCGCCCAAAGTTGCTTGTTGAATTTTGGTAAATCAGTTTTCAGAAGAGCCTGCGCCTGTTTCTTCAACTTCTGCCACTTTGAATCAAGTTCAGCCCGTCGATCTATGGATCCTTGAGTCACGCGTGGGATATCGCTTTCGGTCTGATTGATCAACATCAAATACTCAGCCGTGAACTTGTTTGGAAAGTTTTCGACGTCGTCGTAAGCTTTTGATTTCCGCTGAACCATGTCCTCGTCCCAGGATTTCAGTTTTTCGACCAGTTCTTCGCCCTGCTTGTTGATCTCAGACAGGGATTCGACATCTTTATCTTTCGTTAGCGTCTCGAGCAGGTTTCTGATCTGCGTTTGCACTTTGAATAATTGGTTCGTCGTGCGATGCATTTCCGTGAGCGACTCTTCCATTTCGGACATCGCCTGATCGTATTGATCGTACTGCTTCTTCGTGGTTGGGTAGAGCGGATTGGGTTTGATTTCGACCATTGTTTCGCTAGTCTTGTCACCCAAGGTCAGAATCAACTTGTACTCTCCAGGAGCCACTTTGTGACCGCGATAACTGGCCTCGATGTAGGCGATTGGAATTCCGGGCATGTTTTGATGTCGCATGTTCCACACAAACCGATTCAATCCTTTTTTGTTTGGCA
Organism: uncultured Pirellulaceae bacterium; assembly: GCA_905480545.1. Taxonomy (GTDB): domain Bacteria; phylum Planctomycetota; class Planctomycetia; order Pirellulales; family Pirellulaceae; genus JABAAE01. The sequence goes on along the minus strand of CAJQQR010000269.1, from coordinate 3,304 downwards.
ACGCAGTTGGGCTCGGCGGCCCGCCTTCATACTTATTAAAATCCTTGTACTCTTTGGATGAAAACTTGTTGATCGTCTTTCCGTTTGAGTTCTGTATCTCCAATTCAACATTTAGTTCGTCCTTGTCGTCGGGTTTCTCATCATCCGAATCGTCTTCGTCCGACTTCGGCATTTCCGGCAAGTTGTAGTAGACCACGACGCCACTGGCCGGATTCACGCCACGCATCGCGTTGGCGCCGTTGAAGCTTTCCGAAGTGCTATTGAGTTCACTTCCATGATTGGAAAGAACCGCAGATTCCGGCTCGAACAGATGGAAGTCCTTTTCTCTTTCATCGCGTTGGCGAATCAAGCCAAGGTCATCCAAAATCCAAAACGATCGGCCAGATGTTGCTGCGATCAAGTCACCATGTCGAACGGCCAGATCAAGGATCGGAGTCACCGGAAGATTGAGCTGAAAGGCCTCCCATTTCTTACCCCCGTTAAATGAAACGTACAATCCCGTTTCCGTTCCGGCGAACAGTAGGCCTTTGCGGTCTTCGTCTTCTCGAACAACGCGTGTGAATGAACCGTCCGGAATTCCGTCAGTGATTTTGGTCCAGCTTTCGCCATAGTTGGTCGTTTTGTAGAGACTAGGCTTTTTGTCATCGAACTTGTAACGAGTCGTTGCGATATAAACCGTACCTTTGTCATGCGGGGAGATTTCAATCGCATTGACCAGGCACTCTTCCAAATCCTGCGGAGTCACATTGGTCCATTTCTTTCCGCCGTCCATAGTTAGATGAACTAGCCCATCATCACTACCGGTCCACAAAACTCCTTTTTTATGAGGCGATTCTGCGACGTAGCTAATCGTGCCGTAGTTCTCTGCCCCAACGGCTTCGACAGTCAAGGGCCCGCCGCCCTTGCCCTGTTTATTGTCCTGGTTTCGAGTCAGATCCGGAGAGACTTCTTCCCACGTTTGTCCGAGATCACGCGAACGCAACAAATATTGAGCCGCGTGGTAGAAAGTGCCAGGTTCGTGCTTCGACCAGATGATTGGAGCATTCCAATTGAAGAGGTACTTCATGTCGCGGGCAGCTCGACCAAGATACTGAATCGGAGCCGACATGATCTTGGTTCCAGCTTTCGCTTTAGTATCAAGTACTTCGATAGTCCCCAGATAGCTGCCTCCCATCACGAACCGCGGATTGTCGGGGTCGAAAGCCAGGAATGCACTTTCGCCGCCGGCTGATGCTTCCCAACTGCGCGTCGAGATTCCACCGCTTCCCAATTCCATGTTAGCGATTGAGACGGACGAATTATCCTGTTGGCCACCGTATATTCGATAGGGGAATTGATTGTCAACGTTGACCCGATAGAACTGCGCGGTCGGCATGTTGTCCTGACGAGACCAGCTTTTGCCCTCGTTGAAACTGATCGCAGCGCCGCCGTCGTTAGCGACTACCATGTTCCGTGAGTTTTCAGGATTGATCCACAGGTCGTGATAGTCTCCATGAGTCCCGGACAGGGATTCCCAAGTCTTTCCGCCGTCGATGGAACGATACGCCGAAGCACTTAGAACATAGATCGTGTGTTCGTCGTTAGGGTCAACGAAGACTTCCATGTAGTACCATGAACGCTGGATGAGGCGATGGTCTTTGCTGATCCGCGTCCATTTTTTTCCAGCGTTGGAAGAAACAAAAAGGCCTCCTTTTTCTTTTTGGCTGTCGCTCTCTACAAGAACGAATACTTTTTCCGGATTGGAACGAGAAACGGAGATCGCCATCTTTCCTTTTTCCTTTGGCAATCCGTCGTGAATCTCGTTCCACGTCTCGCCGCCGTCATTTGATTTAAAGACTCCGCTTCCCTTTCCCCCGCTGATGACTTTCCAGGGCTTTCGTTGGTGTTCCCACATCGTCGCGTAAAGGACTTGTGGGTTGCTCACATCGATGACAAGCTCCGCACAACCAGTCAGATCATTAACAAAGTGAACTCGTTTCCAGTTTTTGCCGCCATCGATTGACTTGTAGATGCCTCGATCTTGCGACGGAGCGTGAAGGGCTCCTTGCGCGGCGACAAAAACGATGTCTGGGTTGCGTGGATGGATTACGATTCGCGCGATGTGTTGCGTTTCAGCCAAGCCCAAATGGTTCCATGTCTTTCCTGAATCTGTCGACTTGTAAACGCCATCACCATGGGACGTCATTACACCACGAGGCGCATGTTCTCCCATGCCAACGTACACGATGTTCGGATTACTCTCGGAGACAGCGACGGCGCCAACGGAACCAGTCTTGAAGAATCCATCGGAAACGTTTTTCCAGTGCTGGCCGGCATCATCTGTCTTCCAAACCCCGCCGCCGGTCGTTCCCATAAAGTAAGTTTGTGAATCGCCGATCACTCCCGATGCACAAACCGAACGGCCTCCGCGGAACGGTCCGATGCAGCGCCACCTTACGCCTTCGTATGGCGTGGTCTCTTCGCTCTCATCTGATTCCTGAACGCTCGACTGAATCGCTTGCAATTCGTCGGAATCGCTCACAGAGAAACAGAAAATGACGATTGCCGAAAGGAACCAAAAAGTTGTTGACGAAGTCTGGCTGTATGCTTTTTTCATTTACTGGATCTCATAACGATGCAAGTCCTCCCACGCAGGATTGTTTTCAAACATAACCAATCTCTCAGGAGTCTTCATCTTAGTTCGATTTCCCGTGTTTTGTTTCCGCTTCACTGAAACAAGCGGATCGTGATGGCACAATCGTTGATCGAGCGGATTTTTAATGTCAAATGAAGCGGTGGAAGGAGAAAGCCCTGGAACGAGTTTGTGTTTGATGAACGCCAGTGCGTTATTCGATCGATGATTCAGCAGATAAGAGACTGGTTCGTCAAAAGAGGCCATGGAAGGCGAAATATGGGCTTCAGCCGCAGTCTCAAGCCTCAAGCCTCTTAAAGCTGGGGTCGTCGCAATCAAGAAAAGTTGCGGAACCACGATGGTTGACATCGAAAGCACCCCGAGCAGGATTCGAACAATCGCGAAAACGCCGAGGAAAACGGCGATTTAAAAATAGGCGAAGCAGAATCCGAAGCATTTGATGCCGGTTTGGAGGAATTGATCGCCATTTGGGCCGAGCTTGATCCCGGTGCTCAGCATGAATTGTTGGCCGAAGCGCGTCTAAAGCATCTTTCAAATGCTAGTCAAACCTAATATCTACGGTTACGCCGTTGTGGTCACTTAGTTCTCCATTATTGTCTTTGCCTTCCCACGCAGATACGTTTTCCAAACTGGCGAAAGGGTCATTCGACAGCACCACTTGGTCAACATATG
>CAJQQR010000268.1 GCA_905480545.1 uncultured Pirellulaceae bacterium | reverse complement strand
TATTGCAAGGAAGCTTAATCATTGATGAAGACAACTTTGTGAAACTGTTCCCCAACATCAGTGGATATCGCACATTTTTACTTTCGGAGAAATACGAAAGTTCGAAAACCGAATCAGCGGCAAAGATTTCCAAGTTCGAGAATCAACTAAGTCTTTATGGGTTTGACGCATCTGATTCTGTGACGGTTCTTTCCGGTTTCCTTGCCGTACAGAATACTTACCTCTCGACTTTTCAAACTCTCGGCGCGTTTGGCCTATTGCTTGGCACGTTTGGGTTAGCGACGGTGCAACTTCGTAACGTTGTCGAGCGTCGCAAGGAATTTGCTGTGATGCAGGCAATTGGCTTTTCCAAGAGCAAGTTGGGGAGCATCGTCTTAGCAGAGCATTCTGTTCTGCTGTTAACAGGGATGCTCATCGGTTTTATCGCCGCATTATTCTCGGTTGTTCCGCATATTCTGTTTGGCGAAGCTGAGGTGCCCATTCTGATGTTAGCGATTGTTCTGGTTTCGATTTTGTTCATCGGTCTGCTATCCGGTTTTAGCGCCGTTTTGTCGTCCATTCGAACACCGATTTTGTCCGCCTTACGATCAGATACGTAGGCAAAACGTTTGGAATGAAAGTTGCTGATTCTGACGTAAACTACTGTCAGAACAAGGCTTATGGCCGCTGGCTGTTTTTAATTCCCCTTTTTTGAAAATGCTCGTCTTTCCGGAATGTAGTCGTCAGCTAGAATCGTACGATACTGTTAACACGACGTTAAGGCACACCTTAACGCACGGAACTCAAAGGCAAAATTTTTGTTTGCCTACCAAAACAGTTTTTTTACTTTCTCACTGCGGAATCGGCTTTATTGATCGTCGCTTTTTTATCTGACCTTGGCTGAACGACAGTCTTCATTGGCAAACTTAAATCGCCCAACGAAAACAGATAACATCTAACTCATTGCACTCCGTGACTATGAAATCCATTGAGAAATTGCGCAACTCTAAACCGGTAATTTTGCCGTCAATGTTGATGTGCGATTTTACAAATATCAAGCAGGAATGTGACCGGCTTGCGGACGCAGGCGCCCAAGCCATACACCTGGATGTCATGGATGGTGTTTTTGTTCCGAACATGACCTACGGAATTCCAATCGTCGAAGCGTTTCGAAAAAGCACTGACATGTTCTTGGACGTGCACTTGATGATCGAGAAACCGGAATCGTACATCAAACAATTTGCAGATGCCGGTTCCGATTTATTAACAATACACGTGGAGGCTACGGCCGATCCGATCGGATGCATTGACCTCATTCATGAATGCGACGTTGCTGCCGGAATCGCCGTCAATCCAAATACAGACTTAGAGCAAATCAAACGGATCGCAGAGAAGTGCGAATTGGTTTTAATCATGAGTGTCCATGCAGGTTTTGGCGGGCAATCTTTTATTGATGAGGCGATTCCGCGTTTAAAACAAATGCGAGAACTCAGCGATCGCTATCTTTTGGAAGTCGATGGAGGGGTCAACAAGCAAACAATATCACGTTGCGCCGATGTAGGCGTGGATATGTTTGTCGTTGGTTCTGCAATTTTCAACGAAGAGGATTATGGTTCGGCCATTTCGCAACTTGCGATATTGACTGAAACAGAAAACAAGAATGCTTAAAATATTTTTGGTACGTCCCGGTTCGACCGAGTTCGATGAACAAGGCCGAATAAAAGGTTGTTTGGACATTCCGCTGAGCGCCGCGGGTGAAGAGCAAGTCCAGCGCGCCGCATCCGAGTTGGCAGAATTCGACATCACGCGAATTTATACATCACCATGCAAGTCGGCGATTCAAACTGCGGAAAAATTAAATCGCGGCGGAAAAGCAAAAATCAAAATTATCGAAGGCTTCAAAAACCTAAATCACGGCCTTTGGCATGGCAAGTTGATCGAGGACCTCAAGTCCACACAACCGCGAACTTATCGGAACTTTGCGGATAATCCGGAATCGACCTGTCCACCCGAAGGTGAATCGCTTCGATCCGCTAAGGATCGCGTCGTCAAAGCATTAAACAAGATTGTTCGGAAAAACCGGGATGGCAAAGTCATTCTCGTTGTGCCAGAACCTTTGGCGACCATTTCTCAATCCATTCTTGAAGATGTCGAAATCGGCGATTTATGGAGTTCAGAATGCGAAACATGTGGCTGGGAAGTGATTGACGTAACACAGGCGAAAATCGGAACTTAAAACTCAAGACAAATCCGGTGTGCCTGCGTTCACAGGTCGTCGCCAATCTTTCCTCTATCGATAAAATCAGGTCGAACAGCCTTAAATGGACCGCCTGACGAGGCGTAAAGGCTAGTCCCCCGGCCTTTTTCACCTCGAAAATTTTCGCCGGTGTAGTTAAGATTGCAAGGAATTGATTTAGTTTCGGGACTTGAAACAAGTGAAATGTGCAGCCGCAGATTGTGCAACTGTTCGTTTCGAATTCATTTCGATATTCAGCATTCAAAAATAAAAGATGTCCAAAGTACTTCCAGCCCCATCAGAGCCAAGCCAGTCTTCAGGCAGCAAGAACAAAATCCGTAGGAAAGGGATTCCTGAAGGTCTTTGGCTACGTTGCCCTGGATGCAATGAGGCGATCTTTCGCAAAGAAATGCTTCGAGCACTGAACACTTGCCCCGAATGTGATCATCATTTCTATGTTTCGGCAAAGGATCGAATCAAGCAAGTACTCGATGATGGGACTTTTGTGGAATGGGACTCCGAACTGCATCCTGCCGATCCTCTAGAATTTTCAGATCAGAAGAAATACTCTGACCGAATTCACTCTGAGCAGAAGCGTACGGGGCTTCGCGAAGCCGCCCTCACAGGAACGGGGATGGTTCGAGCCCGCCGCGTCGCGTTTGGTGTCACCGATTCGGCTTTTATTATGGGCAGTATGGGCTCAGTCGTAGGTGAAAAACTGACTCGATTGATAGAACGGGCGATCGAACAAAATCTGCCGCTGATTATCGTCAGCGGTAGCGGCGGTGGAGCTCGCATGCACGAAGGAATTCTGTCGTTGATGCAAATGGCAAAAGTTTCGGCAGCACTAGCCAAATACGATGCGGCAGGTGGGCTGTTTATTTCGGTTTTAACGAATCCAACGATGGGCGGTGTTGCTGCCAGTTTCGCCTCGTTGGGCGATTTGGTATTCGCGGAACCGAAAGCATTAATCGGCTTTGCTGGCCCGCGGACAATCAAAGCAACCATCGGTGTCGAGCTTCCCGAAGGGTTTCAAACAAGTGAATTCTTGCTGGAACATGGCTACATCGATCGGATTGTCACACGTGAAAAATTAAAATCTGAAATTGCTCGCGCAATTGACTATTGCGGGAAATGATCGTTCTTTCATACTGAAACGAACGGGGTGAGTGGATTCGGAACCACGCTACCTAAGAGACTCGATTTCTTTTCATCAGATTTGCACGGTATCCATGTCTTTTTTCGACAAAATCAAAGGCCTCTTTGGAAAAAAAGACGACGCACCATCCATTGATTCTGAAGGCCCAAATAAAACTCCAGTCTCTCGAAAAGGGCAAAAGCTCGACGTCGCAACGCGTTTCGAATTGGATAAGCATGCGTTTAATGGCACGATGTCGCAGTTTCGCGTTGCCAAGGAGTTTGTGACCGGGAAAACCGTTGGCTTAAAATTCCTCGATGTCGAAAAATCAACGCAATTTGAGGAACGCTTTATCGGTTTGAAGAAACCTTCCGAAGGTGAAATCGCTCTGAAGTTGACTCATGAACGCATTGTGCAAACCTATGAGGTCGGCAACACAACGCAAAATCAACCCTACATTCTGATGGAATACATCAACGGTCCAGGGTTGGATACGTTGATTAACGAACGGTCACAACGCCTGAACGGCAAACGTGTCACGCTCATCAAGCAAATGGCCGAAGCCATTGGCGCTGTCCATAATGCCGGTTTTATCCATCGCGACGTTTGCCCACGAAACTTCATTTGCCACGAAAGCCTCGACTGGCTTAAACTGATCGACTTCGGATTGTCGGTTCCGGATGAACCGAATTTCCGGCGACCTGGCAATCGAACCGGGACACCACTTTACATGGCTCCTGAAATCGTGCGCCGCCGCCAAACTGATAAGCGAGTCGATATTTTTGCCTTCGGTGTCACCTGTTTCAGAATGTTAGTTTTTGATCATCCTTGGTCCAGCTCTGACACAACAGGAAAAGCGGCGTTGGCACATGATTCCCGACCTCCAATCGAGTTGATTTCACTCAATCCGAAACTGACCCCCGAGTTAGTCAAAGCGGTAATGACTTGCATCAAACCCAACCCGAATGATCGACCAGAATCGATGGAGCATTTTCTTCGAATGATTCGCAAAGTGGAACACGAAGAAATCTAGCGTGTCGATGCAACCAAGCGATCCGATAAAAAAAGCGTTGATGATCGCATTGTTGGTCGGCGGTTGCGTTCGGCTTGCTTTTCTAATCCTTTTTTCTTCCAATCTACAAGCGGATCCCGACGCTTACCGTCAAATTTCGGAGAACGTCGCAACGATGGGGGTTTTCGGCCAGAGTTTTGGTGACGGCCCAATCCAGCCAACCGCTTTCCGCCCGCCACTCTATCCGCTGATTCTGTCCGGATTCGTGGTCAATCAAAACCTTTCATTGACGCTGGTTGCCGGCTTTCATTTTCTTCTGGGCTTGGGCACGATTTATTTCGGCTTTGTTTTTGCACGCTGTGTTGGAATCAAGCCGCTCGGCTGTGCAGGCGTCGCAATTCTGGTCGCCGTCGATCCGATTTTGCTGCAGCAATCCTCTCTGGTCATGACCGAGACTTTCGCCACATTTCTCGCGACGGCTTGCCTTGCCTATTCGACCCAAATATTTCAGGCGACATTTACCACCCGTCATTTTTTCGTGCTGGGCATTTTGGCCGGCGTCTCGTCACTGTGCCGTCCCACGTTTGTCATCTGGGGCGGCTTGCTTCTTTCGTCAATTGTAATTTCCGCCATTTTTAGCAACTTCAATTTCACACGACGCTTCTCACGGTGGTTTTTTTCGGAAACAGATCGGACGCAACCGCCGGTTCAATCACACCCCTTACGTCAGCGACTGATCCAAGCGACATGGTTTGGGATCGCTATTCTCTTGGTGCTTTCACCCTGGATGTTGCGTAACCATTTGGAGATCGGCAAGCCCATTTTTGCAACGACACATGGCGGCTACACGCTCTATCTTGGGAACAATGATTGCTTCTACGATTACTTGAAAACAGAGCAAACTGAAGCATGGAATGGTGAGGCAGAATTACGCAACGTCGTCTTGAACATTCGCACCGAAAGCCAAAAACCAGACGGAACGGTCGATGAACTAAAAAAAGATCAATTGTATTACAGGAGATCGATTGCCACGATCCAACGTCGACCAACCATGTTTCTCTATTCCACTTGGGTTCGCATTGTTCGGTTTTGGTCCGTGATGCCGTCCAATGCATCCGCGAATGAATCTAAATTAAAATGGGCGATTCAAATGGGCTCTGCAGTTTGGTACGCAACCCTCTTTTTGGCAGCAGGCACAGGGTTGCTTGCGATCCTCTTTGCATCACAAACGCAGCCATTTCGAAACGTGTTGTTTGGGTCGGCAACGATGGTGATGGCATTCCAAGGTTTGCATTTGGTTTATTGGAGCAACATGCGCATGCGTGCTCCTTTAACCGCCATCATTGCGGTGCTAGCAATCGTTGGCATTCAAGTGCTTTTATCATGCGTTCAAAGGCGACGCATCTCACAGGCATCGAGTGCCTGAGTCGCATTTTTGGGCCTGAGTCTTCACCGCTGGGTGCGTTTTGATGAATTGGGTTTTCAATACCTATGGGTTTTTGCTATCTCTTCGCTGCCAATCTATTTTTCCTTAATCAAGGCTCGATGAAATCCCCATTTCTAATCGTAGTGCTGCTGAGCGTTTGCCTTCCTAGTTTTTCCGGCTGCGCGTTTTTGTGGCAAAAAAAATTTCGCGGGCAGAGCAAAGACGCCAGTGAACTGTTACTAAAACAATCTGCAATGTCTCCAGACAGCGTTGTGATCGAGATCAGCCAAATTAGCATTCCGGCATCAAAGGTTCAGTTGCTTGATGAGCTATGGAATACACTTGATGTGACGCGAATCGATTTGGAACAGCGCAAAGTATGGGACCGAAACGGCCTACGCTTGGCAACCGCCAGCGGTAGATTGCCAAATCAGTATCAGGCTTTATTAAATGAAGAAATCAAAGAGGAAGGAACCGCCGTTGACTCAACGGAACCGAAAACCGCACCTCGCCGTCGTCTTCAATCTCGATCTGGCAAGCCGTTTCGCATTGCCACCAAAAGTGTTCAGCCGGAACTGCAATGGTTTATCGAAGAAAAAGATGGATACCGCCGCGGTAATTCTCGCTCCGCAGCTCAGCCGGAATTGATGGTTCGATCGTTCGCCAAAGGAGAGGGCAACGTTCGCCTGTTGTTGGTTCCCGAGATTCTATTCGGTGAAGCCAAACAAGTTGTCACCACAGCTAACAGTTCTTTGCGATATGAAATGAAAAGAGATTCCATCTCGTTCGCCGAATTGCGATTGGATGCAACGTTAGCGTTGGGAGAGTCACTTATCCTATCAGCTTCCCAAGTAGGTGCCCAAGATCGAACATTCGGCCTGGGTGATGCGTTCTTTGTCAACGAAGATGGATCGATTCGCTTATTGGTCATCCGGATTGCCCAAACTCAGCAAGACGATTTATTCGATTCTGGAAGCAGCAATCAACCACTTGAATCGATTACGGACTAGATTACTCCGCTAATTGATGGTTGCGGTGCATGATTTGTTTTCGATGCATGATGGCTTGTGAAACGTACGAAAAATCCATGATAATGATGTTTAACTCATTTCAAACTTTTTAAAAACGATCAGCCCACTGGCTGACAAGGAGAAAAAAATGGCTTTAGTCCCGTTGCGAGTCGTATTGGATCATGCAGCAGAAAACGATTACGGCGTTGCGGCATTCAATGTCAATAACATGGAGCAGATTCAGTCGATCATGGAAGCGGCTGACGAAACAGACTCTCCCGTCATTATCCAGGCCTCGCGTGGCGCACGATCTTACTCACAAGACAACTACCTTCGACACTTGATGTTGGCTGCAACTGAGCTTTATCCTCATATTCCGACCGTTATGCATCAAGATCACGGCAACAGCGTTGAAACCTGCTTGAGCGCAATCGAAAACGGATTCACCTCCGTGATGATGGACGGCTCGCTGGAAGAAGATGGAAAAACTCCTGCTGACTACGACTACAATGTAAAAGTGACCGCTGACGTTGTTAAATTGGCGCATGCAAAAGGCGTTTCAGTTGAAGGCGAATTGGGTTGCCTCGGTTCATTGGAATCGGGTGAAGGTGAACAGGAAGACGGACACGGTGCCGTTGGTCAACTTTCGAAAGAACAACTGTTGACCGATCCGGAAGAAGCCGAGCGATTTGTCGCAGAAACCGGATGTGACGCATTGGCCGTTGCGATCGGCACCAGCCATGGCGCCTATAAATTCACCCGAAAACCTGACGGTGAAGTCTTGGCGATGGATCGGATTGAAGCAATTCACAAGCGACTTCCCAACTGCCACTTGGTAATGCATGGCAGTTCATCTGTCCCACAAGAGCTTCAAGACATCATCAATGAATTCGGGGGCTCGATTAAGCAAACATGGGGCGTTCCAGTCGAAGAAATTCAACGCGGCATCAAATCTGGCGTCCGAAAAATCAACGTCGACACCGATAATCGACTTGCGATTACCGGCGCGATTCGCAAAGTACTGATGCAATCACCTGAGAAATTCGATCCGCGAGATTACCTGAAGCCCGCACGTGTTGCAATGAAAGAAGTTTGCATCGCGAGAATGACGGCATTTGGTCAAGCTGGCAACGCAAGTAAATTCCGCGCTACAGCATCGGTTTAATCAATCGAGTTCAATTCGCATTTTGAGACGACCGCCGAGGAATTTTTCCTCGGCGTTTTTTGATGATAAAGTGCGATGCATTTAGGTTCAAAAAAAGAGACGAGCAGGTTAGCAGGATGTCGGTGGAAAAATTGGCAATGGCAAATTCGATTCTTGAGGGATTTGTCGATCGCGAGTCAAAACTGCTGGCTCCTTATGCAACAAAAAGTTATGAATCATTAGGGCGAAAACACGCTGAACCGGACAGCCCGTTTCGCAGTCCATTCCAACGCGATCGAGATCGGATTCTTCACAGTTCAGCGTATCGTCGCTTAAGCGGAAAGATGCAAGTCTTTACCGGTGAAATGGGCGACTACCACCGAACCCGTTTGACCCATACGCAAGAGGTCGCCAGCATTGCAAGAACCATCGGTCGGGCAACTCGACTAAACGAGGACTTGATCGAAGCTCTCGCGTTATGTCACGATATTGGGCATCCGCCCTACGGACATGCCGGCGAAGATGCTCTTTCGGAATGCATGGTCGATATTGGTGGGTTTTCTCACAATCAATTTGGATTGACCATTGTCGAAGAAATTGAGATCCGCTATCCGGATTTTCCAGGATTAAATTTGTCACTGGAAGTTTTAGAGGGGCAAGCTAGACGGGTTGATAAATCGGGAACAGGCCCGCGACCTGCATTGGAAGTTCAACTGGTCGATGCCGCGGATAGCATGACGTACGACGCTCATGACACCGATGACGCACTCAAATTACGCCTGGTTGACCTTGATGAGCTAGAAAACCTCGGCTTGATCCGTAATTGTTTAAAATATGTTGATTCGCAGCATGCGGGCTTGGATTCTGGAATGCGGAGAAAAGCGCTCGTTCACCGCTTGCTCGATCTCCAGGTGGTCGACCTGCTGGATACATTAGGAAAATCATTGGATCAACGGCAGTTTCAATCTGTAGACGATGTTCGTGCATCGGAATTTTTGATCGAACCGTCAAGCGAGCTCGGAGAAATGAAAAGGGAATTGGAGTCGTTTCTTTATCAAAATGTATATCGACATGAGAAATTGATAGCCATGCGAAGCGAGGCCCAGTCTCGAATTCAAGAGCTCTACGCTAAATACGTTGCCGATCCAAGTCTATTTCCAGAAAAGTACCTTCCTCGTGCTCATTCAATCGGGATAAGCCGTATGGCGGGAGAATACATCGCAGGCATGACAGACCGATTCTTCGAACAAACATTTGAGCGAATAACAGGAAATCAAATTCGGGGCTAGGCATTTTAAGGGAATCGGGAAATAATGAGAGTGTTGTGACTCTGGTTATTCCTAATACAATCCACAACTACGAAGAAGATTCAGCATGGTTTTCGTGCGGAAATCTATTCGTAACGGTGAAAAACAATGCAATCATACCGCCCTCCCGGGCAAGTTTTTCATACTCACTTTCATATCCCTCACCGTAATTTACTGTCATGGCACTTTGGATTCTGAGGGGAGTTTTTCTCCTTATTGCTTTCTGTGTTGGCACGACGATCGCTTTGGATAAATCGCCAACGCTGTTCTTCGCGATTCCAGCCGCGATGCTTATTGCGTTCGCAGTCATCATTATCGACGTTGTGATTCCCAGAAAACGTGTCGAAGTCATTTCCAGCGTCTACTTCGGCGTTGCGATTGGTTTGCTGCTAACCGTTTTTCTTGGCTATGTCTTTGAGCCGACCTTTAAGAACCTCGAGGAGCCAGGATCTTTCCAGTTCTACCAGTTCTATTTCAAGCTGATTGCCACACCGGTATTCTGCTATGTCTGTGTCAGCATCTTAATGCAGACCCAAGAGGATTTTCGATTCATCATTCCCTACATCGAATTTTCAAAGGATGTTAAGGGCAATAAGCCTTTCTTGTTGGATACGTCGGTTGTAATTGACGGCAGGATCGCCGATCTGATGGAGACGGGAATCATCGATGACCAAGTGATTATGCCACGCTTCGTATTAGTCGAATTGCAATCGATTGCAGACAGCGGAGACAAGTTAAAGCGAACTCGAGGTCGCCGCGGTCTGGACATCTTGAATCGATTGCGAAAAGAAGACAGCGTCGACTTCCGTATTTACGAACGTGAACTTCCTGAGTTCGACGGACAAGCGGTCGACATGAAGCTGGTTTTATTGGCAAAGCACTTAGAAGCCAAAATCGTGACTGGCGACTACAACTTAAACAAGGTTGCCAAACTCCATAACGTGATGGTCATCAACTTGAACGACATTGCAAATTCACTCAAACCGATTTTCTTACCCGGCGAAACCGTCCAGGTTACGATCGTCAAGGTCGGAGAGGAATCAAGTCAGGGCATCGGATACTTGGACGACGGCACCATGATCGTTGTCGAAAATGGCCGAGATTATGTTGGCAAAAACGTCGAAATCGATGTAACGAGCGTCTTGCAAAAAAGCGCCGGGCGAATGATCTTCGGTAAATTTACGAAAGTCGTTTGGTAAGACGCTACCGCTATGCCGTCCCATACCCAGAGACGCTTTCAAGTAGACGCTTTCAAGTAGACGCTTTCAAATTGCACGCCGACCGGAAGTCGCTCCGGCGATGATCAACAGAACCGATTTGGTGTAGCCAATGAAAATTTTGGGCCCTTCATCTTTCCAAATCCTGCCGCGCAATTCCATTGCTTTTTATAGATTGCAGCCATAATGCTCATGCAATCTTGCAGAGACACCCCGCACATTCGCCGTCGGATGTCGCGACACACAGACTCGTAACAATCTTGGTTGGGTAAATCAATACTTACAAAGAGCAGGAAAGACAAAACTTTTTAAAAAAGCTTTTCATCAATCTCGAAACCCAACTCGGCGACTTTTTGCCTCGCCTCAGCCGCATCCTTGAATCGTCCATTGGATTCTAAAATCAACGCATAATGAAAATACAGAACGGCACTATTTTTCCTTTCAAACCATTGAGAAACATTTTCGTCCGTTGTTCGTCGAACCATCAAACTGTTGAGAGGTTGGGTTAAATTGAATTTTTCAATTGCAGCATGAAACGCTATTGCTCGCTCGATATCCGAGAGCGATTCTTTGTACAACGACCTTGCTTTTTCAACAAACGTTAGATCCAGCTTGACGATGCTGCCAAACAAACTCAGTTCCATCATTTCCGCTCGTCGATAATTGACGAAAGCACGCGTGTCCAAGTACGACCGAAAACTGGATGCTTGTTCCAATATTTTTTGCGTATCGACGATCAATTCCAAACTTGATTCCGATTTTTTATCATCGGGCAAGTTTTCGATGAGCAAATTAATTTCTGCCAGGCGTTCAGTTTGAGAGAGCTTTTCAACAATCAACTTCATTCGATGCAAGATTTTGAACCGACATGAAAAACCTTCCAACGCATCCCCATCTCGGATTGCTGGCGAAGACTCAACTTTTCCGAACTGGGATGACAAAAACGGCAAAAGTCCTTCGAGCGGCGGCAGTTCACTTTGAACTTGCAACAGCAGTTCAGCGTAAGCGATTAACGCTTTCTCATATTCCCCGTTGAGTTCATGAAGATACGGCAACGACAATCGACAATCTGTTTCTTCTTGATTGAAATTCAACAGGACCGCATCGATCAACCGCTTCGCATTGTTTAGTTCAACCCCTCCAACAGCGCTCAGGTACGCCAGTTTGTTGAAATAAACTTGCAGCTGGGTTTCAGAGATTAATTCATTCAAATCGCCTTGGGATACATCGGATAATTCGGTATCCGCTCGTCGCCATCGAATAAACCGCTTGACCAAAGAAATGGCTTGCTGCCCTTTTCCCATCATGAGCAGGATCGTTGCTTTATGGTCACCAATTCTCATGGCTTTTTGGTCTCCCGGCGGCAAGTCGACCAGTTGTTCCGATCCTTTCACCGCACGGTCAATGCATCGCATTGATTCCTTATAGTCATTTCGTTCGAGAGCGACTTTGGCGAGCCGGTACCAAAGGGCGCGATTTACGTGCTGCAATGCTTCGCTATATTCTTTTCGTTCAACAGCTATTTCTGAACGGCGGTACCATGCTAAAACGTTGTTAGGCTCAATTTCGGTCAAACCCTTGAACAGCTCTTCAGCCGTTTCAAAATCCCCTGACCTTTGATGCTCCAAGGCGACTGCATACCGCCAACCGTTTGGGGAGACGACAAATGAAATCGCTGGTGCAGCGACGAGAGCCCACATGAAAAGGATCATGGCTCTTTCAGCAAACAAGTTAGTCGTGGTTTTTCGGGGCACGTTAAAGCTATAGTCTTCGAATTATGAATTTTGGTTGATCTGATCCAGCAAATTTACTTTGATTTCCCTCAGCCTCTCCGCGTTTTTGATTTTTTTTCCACTCGCATCGGTGACATAAAAAACATCGACCACCTGATCTAAATACGTTCCGACTTTTGCGGCCGTAATTTGCAAACCGAGATCATGAATCGATTGCGTGATCGTATACAGTAGCCCGGTTTTGTCGTGAGTAAAAACATCAATGATCGTTGCGTGATCCACCGTATCATTGTCAATCTTAATTCGAGTGGGAAAAGTAGCTGCCTCGGTCGATGGTCCTTCCCGATGTCCCCAGATCTTAGAAAACGTCAGTTTGCGATCTTCGTTTTCGAGCGCATCGAGGATGACCGATTTGATCGATTCAATGCGTGCCTCAAGAGTATGAGTTGTTAAGTCCGGATCCGAAACTTTAAACCGATAAACGATCCGATCGGAGTCCAATTTGGTGATCTCGACAGATAGAATTCCAACTCGTTGACTCGTCAACGCACCAGTAATCCGGTGAAAGACCGCAGAATAGGGCTTATCAAATTTCCCAACAAGGTATTCGATTGCATCTTGCTCCTCTTGATGATTGGCTTCGATTAACAAGCCATCGACGTGCATATCCGCAATTTTTTCCAGCAAATCTCTCGCTTTTTCGGTTGGCCAAAACTCAAAAAACTCCGACGACATCTTTTCCGCAAGACCTGAAACAACTTTCGCTCCATCGTCTTTCAACTCTTGGCAAAGCTCCTGTTTGGCTCGGCCAACAACAAATTCCGCAATATCTTCAGAGGTTTCGCTGGACAGCTGCTTCAAGGATCGAAAGTAGAATTGGGAGATCAGATTCAGCTTCCAATCGGACAGGGAATCCGGCCCCACTCCTTCAAGGTCGGCACATGTCAAAACGAACAGCATTTTCAGCATATCGGTCGAGCCGACATCGGCGGCAAAACTTGCAACCAACGTTTCGTCCGAGGTATCACGGCGAAAGACCAAATGCGACATCAGCAAATGATGGCGGACAAGAAACACTAGAGCTTTGGTTTCACGTTTATCAAGGTTAAGAAGCTTTGCCGTTTCCTCGGTAATTCGAGCTCCAACAATACTGTGATCTTCCTCGAATCCCTTGCCAATATCATGAAGCAAAAGTGCAAGGTGCAGCACCTTTTTATTCTTGATGCTCTTGTAGCATCGTCCCAGGATATCGTTTCGATCCTGATAATGAGTCGCCGCCTCAACGACCCGAATCGAATGTTCATCAACAGTGTATTTATGATATTCGTTGAACTGAACAAGACATCGCACATGTTCGAATGCAGGGATAATTTTTTCCAAAACACGCATTTCGTGCAGACGACGCAACAGATCCCCCAGGCGATTTCCGTCCGACATAAATGAGCAAAATCGCCAGGCGCATGTTTGCGTTAATTGGAGCGATTCCGAATTGATCATCGAATTTCGAATCTCGACCCAAGTTGAATGGTCTATGTATTTATTATGAAGATTTGCGAGGGACATCAAATGCAGGACACCCTCCAAATTTTCTTTTACATACTCCAAGCCGTTTTTCGTCGTCGCTATGTTGACTGGTCCGACTAAAAAATAGCCCTCTTCACGCTGCGAAAAAAAAGGCGTGATTAAGTCCGAGAATTGAAATCGAGATTTGGCCGCCGCCAGTGCATGGTCAGCCGCGTAAACCACTTCACTGGTATGTTCAAAGTAATCTCGCATAAATCGCTCGACTGGCAATTCACCTTTCACTTTTTCGTAACCCCAACGCGCAGCGATGCGAACTTGCTCATTCATTCCAAGAACGTCGCGAGCTTTTCCAGCCTCAAAATGCATCTCATTGCGCAACCGCAAAAGAAAACGATAAGCTGCTGAGACATTCTTATGATCGTGTTCAGAAAGCGCACCAACACGACTCAAGGCATCCAAGTCCGATTCGCCATGCTTGGTGAAACCGAGCCAACGAATCAGCTGAATATCTCGTAGTCCACCGCGAGTCCGTTTGACATTTGGTCGCAAAAGAAATGCCGTATCACCGTTCCGCTGCTGCTCTTCTCGACGAGATGCTTCGATCGCTCGGATCAAGCCTTGGGGTCGGCGTTGAGCTTGACGCGCAAGCCGCGAAAGAAATTTGGTGTAGATTCCAACACTACCAGCGAGGTATCGTGATTCAACTAACGACGTATAAATCGGAATGTCTTTGAGAGCCAACGATACAGCGTCCGCCGGTGTTCGAGAACTGAACCCCAAATCGAATCCAACATCAACAATATTTTGTGTAAGACGCCGCGCAAATGGCTCAACGTCCGCTTTGGCATCCAATCGATACAACAGCATCAAATCGATATCAGAATACGGGGCAAGATCACGCCGGCCGTATCCACCGTGAGGTACTAACGCAATCTTCTTTTCAATTCGCCCGCGATCGCCGTCTGTAACAAAATCCAACGCCTCGTGGATCAACTCTAGAAGGGTGGAATCCGCGAGATCCGCAAACTGGGAAGTCACCTGTCGCCCCGATAACCCGGACTCATGCTCCGCGCGAATTCGATCTCGACCGTCGGCTAGTTTGGATTTTACTTCCTTTACAATGGGCAGCATGCAGCCATCTTATTGAGTACGGTGACTTTGAACGTCTTGTCTTTTGGGTCGTGAAGTATCCTCGCCGAGCCGTCCGTTTTTCTAAACTGACATTTGAATCGAATCCATCTCGTTTTTCCTTAAACGCTAGGTTTTGCAATTGGTGCTGCCCGAAAAACCAACAGCGAGCAAAACAGTTGCAACAGAACTTATCACGATGAATGCGAAGCCCCAAAAATGCCGCCCATCTTTTTCGCGATCAGATTTGACCTATGCCATAACATCAATCTCTAAGCCAAAGTCGATCAGCGTCGCAACTACAACGCTTCTATACCGACTTCTCCCGTTCGAATACGAATGACTTCATCCAACGAGGAAACAAAAACTTTCCCGTCACCGATTTGACCGGTTTGAGCTGTTTTGATCATTGTGTCGACTACTTTTTTCAAATTGTCCGCGGCACAAACCACCTCGATTTTTACTTTCGGAACAAAGTCCACAGCATATTCTGTGCCACGATACATTTCTGTGTGACCTTTTTGACGACCAAAACCACGAACCTCAGTAATTGTCATTCCATCGATGCCGCATTCGGTTAAAGCGTTTTTTACATCTTCCAATTTGAAGTGCCGAATGATCGCTTCTACTTTTTTCATATGAGTGCTCCGATAGGTCCCGCAACAAAATGCATGTTTTTCAAGATTCGATTTTTGCGGAGATGATTAGTCGTGGAAAGCAAGTTGTCTTTTGCTTTCGTAATTTGCCTGATTTTAGTCTTTGGTGCACTCTTTTCAAAGCGTCAAACCACGCTCCAACAGATAACACTCTTGAGCATTTTAGATTTTGCCCTCCAATCATCCAAGAAACGTTCGACATGTGCGACAATTTGACGCAAACGGAAAATGGCCTGCGATTCCGATCGAAACGCTTGGGTAATGATTACTGCATTAGAAGTCATTTATGTTGTCTCGTGTTATCTAATGCTAATTCATAATCATCCAGCACGCACTCATTCCCGATCAAGCGAGGAATAGGCGGGTGCAAAACGAATGGTTTTCCGCCTGAAAACAAAAAAATGGGCAGCCAAAATAGCCGCCCTTTTATTGCACAATGGATCCGGATAGAAATTTTGAGGCTGTTTTATCCCGCTTTGGAAATGGGTGTCGTCACAATATCTCTCTTGATTGAGTAGACCGACGGTTCATCAATCCCGTCCCCGTCGAAATCTCCGACGACAGGAATATCACCGGCCGTCCCCAGTTCGAAGACCTTGTCCGTTGCATCGAGCTCTCCATTGCTATTTGAATCGACGATCCAGATGCCGCCGCGATATATGCCAATCTGCTCGACACCGTCACCGTTGAAGTCGCCCACAACAGGCAAGTCGCCCTCTTGACCAAATTCAACAATCTTATCGTTGCTAGTAAGTCGACCGTCACCATCGGAATCCAGTTTCCATTGACCTGCATTGAAAACACCAATGTTGCGAATCGAATCGCCATTCCAATCACCCGTTACAGGCATATCCTCTTTCGTTCCATACCGGAAAACGTGATCAACTAAATCGGTTCGTGCATTGCCATTGGATCGTAGTTTCAACTTTCTCCCACCAACCGATGCGTTTTCACGAAAGGGTGGAATGTTTTTAGCCTCACCGACCAATTTGTTATCCAGATCAGGCAAACCCATTTCAACGTCTATCGCTCGTAGGTCATTCAGCCACTGCGGACCATAAACGCCAATATCATCTTTGCCATCACCATCCCAATCACCAACGACAGGAATGTCTGAGTCACTTCCAAGTTCGGCCCATAGGTCTTCGCTGTCCCACTTCATATTTCCGTTGAAGTCTACAAACCAGAATCCGTGGGAGAACATTACCAATTCATCCGTGCCATCACCATTGAAATCTCCCGCCAAAGGAAGCCCGCCGACCATTCCGTATTCTGAGTCAGTCGTGGCTGGCGTATCGACAATCTCGTCGATGTTTTGCTGACTAATTCGCCAATGACCGACCGCCATATTTACCGAATTCCAACTTGACTCAGAGAGGTAAGCAACATTTTGCCACTGCGTGTCGACATTTCGATCGCCACGTGGTGAACCTGCATCGATGATGCTCAGGTGCCACGAGAAGCCGTCATCAGAGGTCGGCGCCGACAGTCCGGAGATCGGTGTCACGCTTCGCGAAACACTTGATCCTCGTACAAAACTTGGCGAGACGTAGGTCGGTGGCGTCTGCCCTGGTGGGCCGATTGGAGGATTGCTCGGCGGTGGATTTCCTGGTGGCTCTTCGGATATCGTCGTTGCAATCTCGCTAAAGTTATTTAGTTCAGCATTGTCGCCCCACGTGACGGCAATTCGAAGAATCGCGTCATTGGCTGGATCCACACCTGCCGACAAAGTTCCCAAAATAAACGGATCAATGCTGTCGGTCGGATTGATCGGAACTCCCGAATTCGTTCCTTCGGTGTCCACATGGTCACGATATCCATCAGGTTGGATTTGGAATACCGCATAGTTGCCTTGTTTCAAGCCAGTGAATTCGTAAAAACCATTGGCATCAGTTGTGGTTTGAATCGCACCCGCACCGTAAACACCGGGAAGTGCCTGATCACCCGTTATTTCAAGACCTGTGATTCCGTTGCGAAGCTCTAACAAAACGCCCGGTAATCTCACGTCGTCACCCGTGAGTTGCCCGTCGCGAATTGAAACGGCCTCAGTGTCCGTTAGCGTCTCGCCCTCATTCAACGAAATAACCGCACCATCCTGATAGACGAATCCAGAAATCGTTGCGGCGGGAGCTTCACAGAAATTGTAGTCGAGCATGTGCGCACCCGACAAAATTGTGATATCTGAAATCAAGTTTTCGCTAACGATTCCGTCACCCTGCGTCCCCGTGTAGTTGAATGTTCCAACCACTTCACCCACAGTAAAAACAGTATCTGGTTGAATTTGACGGACAGAATAAAGGCCTGGAAAAAGACCGTCAAATCGATACTTGCCTTGTGCATCAGTGAAAGTCTCTTCGATCACACTTCCACTCGAATCGAGCAACTGAATCAAGACGTTTTCAATTGCTTCTTCACCGTTAGTGGGTTCATAGACGCAGTCCTCATCGATGTCAGTGTGAACACGTCCTTCAATGATCGCCTGACGAAGCTCACCAAAGTTATATTCGATTCCAGCATCACCGGTTCCAAGTTCGATGCCTATGAATTTGTCGTTTTGCTTCGTGCCGGTCACGATGCCTGCGACCGTTCCGACTGAGTCAATGCCGTCGAGGAATACTGCTGGTTGCGTTTCTTGGACCATATAGGTTCCGACAGCCAAGTTTTCAAAACAGTAATCGCCGTTCCCATCGGTTTGCAGCGTTGCCACCACACTACCCGACGAATCAAGCAATTCGACCGTCACACCCGAGATTCCCGATTCGCTATTGTCCTGAATGCCGTTATTATTCTGATCGTAGTAGACCGTACCCTTAATCGACGCAGGCAAGTCTTCACAGAAGTTGTAGTTCTGGCCTGTTTCGCCCGGAGAAAGCGTGATGTTTACGAACCGATCGTTGCCACCAAGCGAACCGTTTACAGAGCCATTGACAGTTCCAACGGTCTCATCACCATCAAGATAGGCCGCCGGTTGGGTTTCAATGATACTGTAGGTTCCCGCCAGCAAGTCAGAGAATTCGTAATAACCACTCGTGTCGGTGAATGTTGTGAAACGATTTCCGGCATCATCAACCGCTACAATTTCGACATTGGCAATGCCTTGATAAGAAGAAGATAGTGGATCAACACAATTGCCGCCGTGATCCGATTCGCCAACAAAGCCACTAATCACAACGGTCTTATATTCTCCGAAGTCGTAATCAATCGCGTGCATGTCTCCAAGCGGAATATCAATCTCCGTCAGCATGTCGACGCCGCTGGCTGAACCTGAGGAGGTCCCTGAAACCGTGCCCGATATCGCACCGGAGCTGATCCAATCCGTTGGTTGCGTCTCGATGACACGATAAGTTCCCGGCAACAAACCAAGATCGGTACCAAATGAATAGTCGCCGTTTTGATTGGTCGTCGTGGTCAACGCAGCGCTTCCACTGTGTGGGATATCGACGAATTGGCCGCTGGAATCCTTGACCTGCAGCGTCAACGTGACCCCCGGAATCCCAACCTCATCAGAATCGAAGCTGACATCACGATTGCTATCATGAAACACCGTTCCCGAAATCGAAATCGGCTTTGGCGAAAGATTAAAGTCTTGTTGTGCACCTGCCGTTCGGTTCTCCATCGACGTAAAACCGTTGGCGGCAGTCCGGTTCGTTTCAGATGGTAACCCAGATAGCACACCCGTATCATCGATGTCGTCCGAACCAAAACCAAAGGTGTACTCAAACGTCGCGTTGGTCACCGTTGGATCAGGTGAAAAGTTGTAATTCGCATCCGAGATGGAAATTTCGAGGGATGACCCAGCGAATTCCGCACCGGATGTTACTTGGTCATGCGACTTGGACGAAAAGAACTGATCAACATCGATGGTGAATGCCAAAACATCACCCTCTTCAAAACCGACCAAATCCAAAACCAATCGCGTCCCACCATCGGTGACTGTCGCCGAGACTTCGCCGGCCGAAATGCCTGAGCTGACATTTGACCATTCAAACGCATGGGCGTCACCAACTCCTAAATTATTCCCCGCAGCATTGTTTGCGGTTACGTCAAAATAAACATCCAAGTCACCTAGAGCTGGGCTGCCATCCTGATTGCCATCGATAACAATCTGCGTAACTTCGGTTGCTGCCGATCCGCCTTCGAATGAAATGTAGAATTGATCGGGTTCCGCATCGGTTCCCCCATCGCCCTCGATGTAGACCGCACCGACAATCACTGGATCCGCAGAAAGAACTCGTCGAACTTCCATCGTTTCAAAACGACATTTCCGAAACGTCTCGTCGACGACACTTTGGATTGTATTATTTCGCGTTTTCAATTGGGATCGGTCACCATAGATCCCAAAAATGCGCCGAAAGAAGCTCATACAAATCCTCCTTGATTTATAAATCGTATTTGATCTTGATCTTTGAATTGATCGTCCTGATCAATCACTTCGAATTAGCTAATTTGCTCTATTTGCATCGATTGGAGAGGATTTCACTCAAGTGTTTGAATCGCCATCGATCAGCTTCACAACATCGGGCAGCTTCACAATTACTTGGCCGCAGCAAAACCAACGCTCGGAGAAAAATTAGATGATGATTGCGTTGGCGAAAAACCGGTGTTCGAATTGAACGGCTGGCGAGACGCCGGTTTGAAACCGGTTGACCCTGGCTTTGCGAGTAAATTCGAATTCGGTTGATAGCTTGGTGAAACAACGCGGCTGGTGGACCGATCTGCAATTCGTGGCGATGGAGGTTGCTTGGCTGGAGAGCGTTGCGACGAATCTATCGAAGACGCGGTTGCTGAAAAACTCGTGGGCTGAAAACCTGATGCTCCTGAGTTTTGTGATTGAAATGATGGCGTGGATAGGGTCACTGGTGAATCACTTATTGGTGATTTGATGGCGAGATCACTACTGGCAGTCGGGTCGCTCGAGGGCGTCTTCTTGACGAAAGAATCATCAATCGTCCAAATGCGAATTTGAGTATCAAAACTGCCGGA
Organism: uncultured Pirellulaceae bacterium; assembly: GCA_905480545.1. GTDB lineage: Bacteria > Planctomycetota > Planctomycetia > Pirellulales > Pirellulaceae > JABAAE01. The sequence goes on along the minus strand of CAJQQR010000268.1, from coordinate 2,361 downwards.
AATCAACGTTTTTCCATCAACTTCCAGTGCACATACCGTCCCGGTATGCCCTTTTAAGAAACCAATTTCGCGCATCTGTGTGATGCTGGCAATTCGAATCATGTTGTCGCTGGCACCAACCGCAAGTTGTCCGCCGCCAAGGTCGGCAATTGAATGCAGTTTGGCCGAAACCTTCAACAACTGCTTCGAAGAAGACGAGACGAGATCACTGACCTGAACGGTAAGGTCGTCCGAGCAGCTTACGATTGTCGAATCATCCGTAAAAATCAAATCCCGGATCCGTTTCTGATGCGGATGCATGTCCGTGATTTTCTTCCCCGTCACAATGTCGAAAACTCGGATGATGCCATTTCGTCCACCCACGGCGATTTTTTGTTGGGCATTGATTGCAATCGCCCGCATGTCTTGGGACGGGCAATCAAGTGAATGAATTTTCTTCCCACTCTCAATTTCGTAGATATTGAGGGTGGAATCGAAACCAACCGTTGCGAGAAACCGACCCGTTTGATCGATTTCGAGGTCCGAAATGGACCGATTTTCCGTGGCAAAACGATGATAGTCATGATGGTTGTCTGCGTTCCAAACTACGATTTTACGATCTGCCCCTGCCGTAAACAGCGTTTTTGAATCGGGATGAAACTTTGCAACCTTAACCCAATCCGAATGCGTCTCGAAGATACGAACTAATTCACCCGTTTTGCGATTTTTGATTCGCACAAGATGATCGTCGCCAACGACAGCCATTTCGTCGGTCGATTTACGAATGGAAATACCCGTCGGAATAGCGGCGTCGCTATTCTGCCGCTGGATGGTGATTTGAATCTTATGGTTGGCCCAACCCAGCCTCGCCGATGGCTCATTTGCGTTAATCGAGCAAAAAGAAGCGATGATTAGCGTAAGAGCTAGCAAAAAGCGGCTAGGCATAATTTTATTCCATCCCGAACTACAGGTCATTTGCAAACGTTAGCAAGTCGCAATAGAGCGAACATCGGCAATGTCGAACGTGGATCTTGGTATGGGGATGCCAGAATAATCGCAATTATGCCGAGGATTACCGGTTGCAACGATTGCCAAGCGAAATCCGAGCATTTTTTTCCAAAATGAAATCACAAGTCGGTTGAAGAAGCGTGTGAATGACGATAAATTGTTAAATTCTCCGTTCGCACTGTTGAAGCACGCGAACTAACGAGAATAAGTAGACGTCAGTAGAAAAAACGCAGTTCCTCGAATAACGGACTGCTCAGTTTGAGTAATTGACGGATTCTTGGTTTCGAACGTGGACGTCTGAGACGTTTCGTGGAAGAAAGCTTCAAACAACTATGGCGCTGTAGCTCAATTGGTTAGAGTACTGGACTGTCGATCCAGTGGTTGCGGGTTCGAGTCCCGTCAGCGTCGCTTACGAAAATTCCGTAAAAAAAAGGCTCAAACCGTTTTGGTAAGAGCCTTTTGGCTTTTCTTGGAAAATCTGTACATGATCTGTACATGGTTCAATCTTATTTCAACCTGAAACGTCTTTCAAAAGCTGTCGCTTTCTGTCACGGCTTAAATGCTGATATCTACTAGCAATTTGATCATCACACCAACCAATCATCTCTTTAACCTCAATTTGGCTCTTCCCACCCGCTAAATACATGGATGCCAATGTATGGCGATGAATGTGCCAGCCAGCAACACGCTCGAACCTCGTGCCCTTAAGGGCGGTTTTCAAAGCTGTTCCAAGCCGTTTGCTAACGCCAGCTTCCTTTTCCTTGTTAAATCCTGCACCGTCCACGTGAATATCAGTCGGTGTAAAAAAACAGATTTTGCCTTCAGGAAGTAGCCGCTTCAAAATTTTTAGATAAAAAACGCAATCCTCTGTAAGAATGAACTCTCTTTTTGAAAGTTGAACCTCTTTAGATCCCTTTCGATACCAGACACTAGCAGTCGCATCTTCAAGATCTATATCTTGAATTCTAACTTTTGCAAGTTCTGAACGACGCACACCCGTTGATGCCTCAAACATAAAGCACGCAAATAATCTTTTAGACTCAAGTGTCCCGTCTTCCCACAATTTGACACGAAGCATGTCAATAAATTCTTGTCGCTCGCTCGGACTGAAAACAACCTTACTAAAAGCATTCTGGCTGCTTGTGGTAAGCGTCGGATGCTTGGCCAGTGCTTCTTCCCGTTCGCCAAAGCATTCATAAGAAGTTAGGTCATCTGTCGCCACCTTGGCTCGTTTGGGATAAGTCACGCCGTCGAAAATCGTAAGATCCAAGGGTAACTGGTGTACTTTTCTGAGATAGCTAAACACGGCTCGCAGTTCCCTCTTGTGATACTCTTGCGATTTCCTTGATAGATATTGCCCATGATTTCGTTTCG
>CAJQQR010000267.1 GCA_905480545.1 uncultured Pirellulaceae bacterium | reverse complement strand
CGGTTTTCGTCCGCGATTGGATTTGGGCTTTGGAGCGGCTTCGGCTTTTGCGTGTACGGTGACGCGCTTGGCAGGTGTTTTCTTGGTTGATTCGGCGGGCTTGGTTGCTTTTTTCTTTGTTAACTTCAGCAATGCTTTTATTAAATCATCTTTCCGCATCGAGTAATAACCGGGCACGCCTTTTTCCTTGGCGAGTTGTGTTAGGTTTTTTGCAGTTTGGGATTTTAGTGAGGCTTGAGTAATCACGGTGGATTCTCCAGGAGATCGAAGACGTAAAATTTGGCCAACCCTCGGCCAAGGATCCTATGTCACCTTCGATTGATTTAGGTAGGTAAAACCGTCGGGTCCGTTCCGACAACTGATGCGGGAGCGATTTCAACGGCTGAGTCGACCGTGCGGAAATCGTTTAGTGTGAGTTGCACCGCCGTTCAAGCGAGTTAGTGTGCAGGAAACATCACCTTTCCCAGAATAGCGATAATTGTCGTGAAATGCAAAAAAGGCACCCCCATAGGTATGGTTTTTTCTCCGCCCCAGCGAGCTAATTTCCGTCGTAATGCGTTTTAAGATAAGGGTTTAGGAGGTGTTGAGAAAACTTTGTGAAAAAAATCACAAATTCGATCTAATGTTGGTTGACTGTGGAAATCGCGTCAAATAGATTTGATTCTTTCATTCACAACTGATCAAAAGATGGTGCGGGGTCAACCTGAGTCACCAACCCCCTAAGTCGAAAAACACCGATAGTTCCGAATTCAACAGTTCCGAATCAGAGGGCTCTGGCTCTAACGTTTCAGGACCTTCGGTTGGTCAGGAACCAATTGGGAAGGCAGACGACCGCAGCTCATTCGCCCAGGCCTATGATCAGGCGTCTCAAGTTTTTTCGGCTTGTTTGATTATGGTACTGCCAAGTCTCGGTGGCTATTTTTTGGACCAGCGGTTCAAAACCGGGATTGTTTTAACCGTGGTGGGTTTATTGTTCGGCTTTGTAATGGGATTTGTTCAGTTGGTGCGGTTGACCAATTCGAATTCAAAATCCAAATAACGCTTTTGGGCTTAGTTTACCTTTGAAAACGATTTTAGATTTAGTGACGCGATCTGACTTCTCGGGCATGTTTGTCCGCTTGATGTTGCTCGCAATGGCGCTAATTCTAACATTTGCGTTGACGCTCAGTTTGACGAATGTCCTTGGCGGGAATTCATACGCATGCCAAGTGGCGTTTGCAATTGTTTTCTGCTGCAGTTTGGCATCACTGTTGATTGGCGAGTTCCCACGTGGCGATGGCTTTGTGATCCTTCGTTTAGGCAGTTCGATTTTTCTGAGATCCGGATTGGTTTTGGTTTCATTGATGATCCTTTCCAATCAAGGAGTTGCGGGCAGGGCCCTTTTAGATAACGGAATCATCCAGTACATTTTGGCGTTCTATTCGGTCGGTTTGTTTATTGATGTGTGGCTGACATGTCTGCGAACCGCTGGATCGGTTGTATATGCTCAGGAATCCTATTCGTCTCAACCTGAATTTTAAATGTTAGTGAACAACAAAGACGAAAAAAAAGACGTTGCTGCGAAAGCAGAACATGCGGACGATGCACACTCGCACTCTGGAGACGGGGCCCACAGTGACGATGCTGGGCATTCTCACGACGTTGATCATCTGAGTACCCCGCATCTCTTTGAGCACGTACAGGATTCCAATTCGTTCCATGTGCCCACGGGGAATATTTACCTCGACAAGGACAACTTGCATGGGAATCACGTTGAGGTTCCTCAATTCACGACCAAGCAGGAGTACACGCCGGCCTACGGTTCAATCAAACCGATGACGTTGCAAATTACCAAGTTCATGGTGATTGAGGTGATTGTCTTTTTGGTTGCGTTGGTGCTCTTCGGCTGGCTCGCAAAAAAGATCAAGGGCGGGGCGACGGCAAAGGGACGTATTGCAAATCTTTTAGAGGTGCTCGTTCTTTTCATTCGAGACCAGGTTGCCAGACCATCGATTGGCAAGGCTGAAGGCGACAAATTTGTACCGTTTTTGCTTTCCCTGTTTTTCTTTATTCTCGGTTGCAACTTGATGGGACTGATCCCGTTCATGGGTTCACCCACGGGTGCATGGGCGGTCACATCGGTAATGGCAATTCTCACGTTCGGCGTTGTTTGCGGCGTTGGAATTCGAAAGTTCGGTGTTGTCGGATTTGCGTTGGCCCAGGTTCCTCAAATGGATTTGCCGTTTGGCATGGGCTATGCGTTGAAGCCATTGATGCTGGGGATCGAGTTATTTGGTCTTTGTCTAAAGCACTTCGTTTTGTCCGTCCGGCTTCTTGCTAACATGATGGCGGGTCACATTATTTTAGCTGTCTTCCTCGCGTTTATTGCCGAGTCGTCCGGAACTATGATGCAATGGATCGTGATTCCTGCTGCAAGTGGCGGTTATGTAGCGATCATGTTTTTAGAATTATTTGTTGCGTTTTTACAAGCATACATTTTCACTTTTTTGGCTGCGTTGTTCATCGGTTCAGCTTCTCATCAGCATTGATGTGCTGCCCGATTGTCAACGAATTATATTTTGGAGAGTTTTTAGATGTTTAAATTGACTCGTATAGCGATTTTATCGTTGTTCGTCTTGGCTCTTACCGCAGTTCCTGCATCTGCTCAAGACGGCGTTGGAGCCGGAGCCGGTTTGTTCGCAGAACTGACTAGCATTTCCAGCATTGGTATTGGTCTTTCAATCATTGGTGCAGGTTTGGGTATCGGTTTGATTGGGAAGGCAGCATGCGACGGCATGGCTCGTCAACCAGAGAATTCAGGTTCAATTCAAACGGCAATGATTATTGCAGCTGCTTTGATTGAGGGTGCTGCACTTTTCGGTTTGATTATTTGTGGTTTCGTGCTTGGTTAGTTTTTCGATGCGTCGAAGTTTGTTGGACGCAGTGGAATTTGAACTTGGCAATAATGTTCGCTGGAGACGATTCGAGTGATGCTATTAGGAAATATGAGTTTGCTCTTTGCTGAGGCAACGGGCAAAGAAGTTGATGCTTTAGAGTGGAGTCCAGATTTAGCGATATTCACGCTGATTTTGTTCATCATTTTTGCTGCAGTCCTTGGCATGTTCGCTTGGAAGCCGATCACGGCTGCTCTGGATGAACGTGAGAAATCGATCACTGATAAGATTGAGCAGGCGGAAGCCAACGCAGCCAAAATGGAGAGCCTCAAGAATGACTATGAGGCTAAATTGGCGACCGCAGCTGAAGAAGCGACTCAAATGGTTTTGGAAGCAAAGCATGATGCGGAAGCCGCGAAAGAGCGGATTTTGGCAGAAGCTGGCGAAGAAGCCCAGCGGCAACGCGAGCGAGCGATTGCCGATATTCAAAGTGCGAAAGACGCGGCGGTTCGTGAGTTGGCTCAGAAATCAGTTGATTCAGCGGTCGTATTGGCTGGGAATCTTGTTCGTAAGGAAATCAATAGCGATATCCACAAGCAGTTGATTCAAGAGTCGTTGGATAAGTTTTCGAACGTCAATTAGACAAGTCTCAATCGGAGCGAAGGCAAAAATCGAATGTCCGAAATCGACGGAAAAAACAACGAAGGCTTTGACACAGATCAGCAGTACATTGCGGGTGTGTATGCAAGGTCGTTGATTGATGCAACGGAAAAGAGCGGCTCGACCGAAGAAGTCCTTTTGCAGCTTGATTCGTTTGTGGTCGATGTGCTTTCGAAAATTCCGGTCATGTCGGCTATGTTTGGTTCACCGCGGGTTTCCCGGGAGGACAAGGATAAGTTGATTGATTCGGCTCTTTCGGGAAAAGCGGACAGATCGCTTGTTAACTTCCTCAAGGTTCTCAATGCTCATGATCGCCTCGATTGTTTGAATGCAGTAAATACGAATGCAAAAGCGTTGTTCAACGAGAAGAACGGTCGAGTGGAAGCATTTGTTACCGTTGCAGAGTCGATGTCTGACGAATTGAAGTCATCGGTTGGTTCCAAGCTCAAGCAGATGCTTGGCAAGGAAGTCATCCTGAGCGTTAAAGTTGATCCTGAGATCATCGGCGGAATGATCGTGAAGGTAGGTGATACGGTTTACGATTCGAGCGTGGCAAATCAACTGGCGCAGGTTCGAAGCAAAGCAATGGACGGCATGCTGCAGAAAGTTCGCGGATCAATCGAGAGCTTTGTAACAGAGTCGGCTTAAGCTCAAACTCCGTTTTAGTGATTTGAGTAAACGGTTGTAGATAGAAACAACTTCGCTTGTTTTAGGTGAAGAATCGGTTTGGAAACAAACCTAAACCGATTGAAATAACAATAGAAATCATCCTGACAGGGATACACAAATGGTAAAGTTTAACGCGGACGAAATTGCTTCCGTTATCACCAAAGAGATCGAACAGTTCGAAAGTCAAGTTGACGTTCGTGAGGTTGGGACCGTTTTGGAAGTCGGCGACGGTATCGCGCGAGTTCATGGGTTAACCAACGTTGCTGCTGGCGAAATGGTCGAGTTTCCGGGCGATGTTATTGGCTTGGCGTTTAACCTCGAAGAGACCAGCGTCGGTGTGATCATTCTTGGTGATTATCTGAAAATTCAGGAGGGCGATGAGGTTAAGGCCCTTGGTAAGTTGCTCTCCGTTCCAGTCGGCGATGCTGTCGTCGGTCGTGTTCTCGATCCGCTTGGCGTCCCCGTTGATGGCAAAGGGCCTGTCAATTCGACAGAAACGCGATTCGTTGAAATGATTGCTGCTGGCGTGTCTGAGCGAAAACCGGTTCATGAGCCAATGCAGACCGGTATTAAAGCCGTAGATGCAATGACTCCGATCGGACGTGGTCAGCGTGAATTGATTATTGGCGACCGAAAGACCGGTAAAACGGCAATTGCTGTCGACGCGATCATCAATCAAAAGTCGACCGGCGTTAAGTGCTTCTACATCGCAATCGGACAAAAAGATGGTGCCGTTGCAGGTGTGATTCAAGCTTTGGAAGAAGCTGGTGCAATGGATTACACTACGGTGATTGTGGCCGGTGCGAGTGCTCCTTCTCCAATGCAGTACGTCGCTCCGTACGCAGGCACGGCAATGGCTGAGCATTTTATGTACAAGGGTGAGCATTGCTTGGTGGTTTATGATGACCTTTCAAAGCAAGCTGTCGCTTATCGTGAATTGTCTCTTTTGATGCGTCGACCACCGGGCCGTGAAGCGTTTCCAGGTGATGTATTTTACTGTCACTCTCGTTTGTTAGAGCGATCGGTAAAGTTGAGCGACGAGCTTGGTGCAGGTTCGATCACTTCTCTTCCGATCATTGAAACACAAGAGGGTGAGGTTTCGGCCTATATCCCGACCAACGTGATTTCCATCACCGACGGACAGATCTATTTGCAGCCCGACCTTTTCTTTGCTGGTATTCGTCCGGCGATGAATGCAGGTATTTCAGTTTCTCGTGTGGGTGGTGCCGCTCAGGTGAAAGCTATGAAGAACGTTGCAGGTGGATTGCGACTTCAGTTGGCTGCTTTCCGCGAATTGGAAGCCTTTGCACAATTGGGTACTGAGCTTGATCCGGTTGCACAGCGTGACCTCGATCGCGGTTACCGAATGGTCGAGTTGCTTAAGCAGGGGCAGTACCGACCGTTTTCCGTCGCTGATCAAATCGCAAGTATCTACGCTGGAACCGAAGGTTACTTGGACAAAGTTCCAGTTGAAGCCGTTCAGAAATGGGAGCTGGAATTCGTTGAATTCTTCGCGACCAAAGGAAAAGATGCACGAGAGAAATTGATTGCCAACCTTGATAATGGGAAGGCAATGAAAAGCAAAGATGACGAAACGACTAAAGCCGTCATTGAAGCAATTTTGGAATTCAACAAATCGTTTAAACCGTAGTCGATAGGCAAGCTGTTTTATGGCAAACGCACGAGCACTTGATAATCGGCGAAAGTCGGTCAAGAACATCAAGAAAATCACACGGACCATGGAGTTGATCGCGACAGCGCGGTTTAAACAAGCTATGGATCGTGCGACCGCTGCGACTGGTTACACTCAGCGGATCACGCAAATTGTGAATGATCTGGCCAAGAGTGGGTTGGAAGTTAGTCATCCGTTATTAGAAAAACGTGAAGAGACCAAGGCTGCGACGCTTTTGGTTTTAACTTCGAATCGCGGCTTGTGTGGCGGATACAACGGCAACGTCTTGCGTTCTGCTGTTGATAGAAAAACTGAATTAGAAAAATCGAGTGGATCGTTGGATCTTCAGGTTTCGGGTAAGCGAGGCCTGGCGGGTCTTAAGTTCCGAGGGATTGAAGTTTCAAATTCGTATACCCATTTCGAAGATAAGCCGAGCTTTGCGGAAGTTTCTGAAGTTGCAAACGGCTTTTTGGATGCATACATCGCTGGAACGATTGACCGGCTGGACGTCGTTTACACTCAGTTTGTTTCTGTTTCGAAACAGCGTTCCGTCGTAGAGACTTTACTGCCGCTTGATTCCATTGGTGACGTTTCCGAAAGTGACGATTCGAAGCCGACGCAAGAGTCGGTTTACGAATTTGTTCCATCACCCAAAAGTATTCTGGAAGAAGTTGTTCCGACGAGCTTCAAAGTGAAATTGTTTAAGTGCTTTTTGGATGCCGCTGTGTCGGAACAAATTGCACGGATGATCGCGATGAAGTCCGCTACGGAAAATGCATCGGAAATGATCAAGCAGCTTTCAATGGAATACAACCGGGCTCGCCAGTCTCAAATCACGGGCGAGATCATGGAAATCATCGGTGGCGTCGAGGCGTTAGAAGGTTAATTTCAGACCGATGGTGCGGCGGATGCGACAACTTTTGAAAATGCACTTTTCAACAAATTAACAAATCAATTAATCATAAAAAGTAATTAATCACGAGAACAACATGACAACCGCAACGGAAAACGTTGGAAAAGTTTCGCAGGTCATTGGTTCGACTTTCGATGCTGTATTTCCTGAAAACCACCTGCCAGAGATTTACAACGCGGTGACGCTGGAGATTCCAGTCGGCGACAAAGTCGAAACGCTTATGGGCGAAGTCGCCAAGCACCTTGGCGGCGGACGGGTTCGATGTGTTGCCTTGGGTAGTACTGACGGTTTGCGTCGGGGCGCAGAATGTCATGACACCGGTGCTCCAGTTACCGTTCCTGTTGGAAATGCGACGCTTGGTCGAGTGTTCAACATGAAGGGTGAACCGATTGACGGTCGCGGAGAAGTTAAAGCGGATGGATTTCGCTCGATTCACCAGCCGGCCCCCAAAATTGAAGAACTGTCGACTAGCACCGAGCTATTTGAAACCGGTATCAAAGTGGTTGACCTTTTGACACCATTTGTTCGTGGTGGAAAGGCTGGTTTGTTTGGTGGTGCAGGCCTTGGGAAAACTGTGATTTTGACTGAGTTGATCGCACGTATTGCATCGTCGCATGGCGGTAACTCGGTTTTTGCTGGAGTGGGTGAGCGAACTCGTGAGGGTACCGACCTTTGGCTAGAGATGCAGGATACCGAAATCGGACAGACCGGGCGAAAAGTAATCGAACAAACCTGCATGGTTTTCGGTCAAATGAACGAGCCGCCAGGTTCTCGTTTGCGTGTGGCTCTTTCGGCTTTGACGATGGCCGAGCATTTTCGCGACACGACTGGAACGGATACCCTGCTCTTCGTTGACAACATTTTCCGATTTTCACAGGCCGGTTCGGAAGTATCCGCTCTTCTCGGACGGATGCCGTCGGCGGTGGGTTATCAGCCAACATTGGCGACAGAGATGGGTGCACTGCAAGAGCGAATCGCCTCCACGAAAAAGGGTGCGATCACGTCGGTTCAGGCTGTCTATGTACCGGCGGATGATCCAACTGACCCGGCTCCTGCAACAGCGTTTGGACAGTTGGATGCATTTCTGTATCTCGAGCGTTCGATTTCGGAAAAAGGTATCTATCCAGCGGTTGATCCGTTGAAGTCATCCTCGCGAATCCTCGATCCTCAGTACGTGGGTGATCGTCACTATACCATTGCTCGTCGCGTCCAAACGACGTTGCAGCGTTACCGTGAATTGCAAGACATTATTGCGATTCTAGGTGTTGACGAATTGAGCGAAGAGGACAAGTTGGTTGTGCATCGTGCTCGTCGAATAGAGCGATTCCTTTCTCAACCATTCCTTGTGGCTGAAGTTTTCACCGGTAAAAAAGGTGAGATCACTCCACTGGAAGACACGATTCGCAGTTTCGAAGAAATTTGCGACGGCAAATGGGACCACTTGCCTGAGTCAGCGTTCATGTACGTTGGTGTGATTGAGCAAGCAGAAGAACAAGCCAAAAAGATGGCGTCTGAGGTATAAACAATGGCAGGTAAAATCCATTGCGTTTTGGTGACGCCGGAGAAAACCACGTTTGATGCGGCGGCAGATTTTGTTGTCGTTCCAATGATTGACGGTGAAGCTGGAATCGGCGTTGACCACGCTCCAATGATTGGGCGGCTTGGTTGCGGTGAGGTGCGGATCAAGGTCGATGGCAAAGGTGAACGTTTCTTTGTGGACGGCGGTTTTGTCCAAGTTGACCAAAACGAGGTTTCGGTGATCACCGGCAACGCTATGCTCGCATCGGACATTTCGGTCGCCGATGTTGAGGCTTCATTGCATGCTGCTGAGTCTGTCAAACCGGAAACAACTGAAGAGAAATTGGCAAAAGTGCGAACCATCACTCAGTCCAAGGCAATGCTTAAAGTCGCGTCGAAAAATAAGTGATCAATTGAAACGTCTTCTGTTGAGTCGTTGGCATGTGATAAGACATATATAGAGGCCTCGGTGTTTGCGTAACATCGAGGCTTTTTTCATCGAAACACTGCGATGGGTTGAGAAGCATCCGTGGACCGGTCTTAATCGGTCTTTCGAAGCGTTTCGATAGCGCAGTTTTCAACGGGATGGCTGGCGGCGAAGTAGCGGGCCGTAGAACTGTGCTAAGATGTCCTTTCGCCTTCCGATTGGCCTCCGGCAACCGTGTCGGCAACACTTCTGTTACTTTTGCAATTCGCCGACGTATTTTTATGCATCAGCTCGCCATATTATTTCTCATTGCTGCCGCTGGCGCAATCGGTGCTCTTGGGCGTTATGGCATGACGTTACTTTCAAAGCAGCTCTTTGGGGACGGATTTCCGATCGGAACATTGCTCGTCAATGTGATTGGTTGCTTTGCACTTGGAGTTTTATCGCACCTTTCGATGAACCACGTTTCGGAACATTGGCGATTAGTGATTGGGCTTGGATTCTTGGGAGCCTTCACCACCTTTTCGACGTTTGGTGTCGACAGCGTTACCAAGTTCAACGAGGGCGAATTGGGCGCAGCCTTGCTGAATGTTGTTCTCAACCTCGTCATCGGGTTTGGCGCCGTTTATCTCGGCATGTTGCTGGGACTGTCGTTAAATAAACCGTTTGACGTTCCGTCGAACTGAGTTTACTCGGTAGCAATTGATTCGGATCAACAGAATCGATTGGTCATCAAAGAATGACGGCATTCGAAATTTTTAGTGTTTTTAACCCGATTCTGGGCGTCAGACTACCAGGACCACCGGGATGACGCAAATTTACTTACCGGAATTGTTTAAAGTCTGTACAATTCCAAAATCGATTTGGAATCAGTTTGGCTTTTCAATTGAAATCGAACTGCCGACTGAATATTGAATCTGGTTTGGGCAGTTTGTTGGACGCCGTCGGCTTTTGCTCTGACAAATGCAATTTGAACCCGACAAATCTCACTTTTCTCTTTGGCAAAAGTAGTAATGAAAGCATTTCATGGAATCGTTGCTGTCATTTGTTGCTTGCTCTTCACCATTGGTCTTTCGGCGGCGGGGGCTCCGACTGAGAAAGATGGTCTGAATAACGCGTCGATCGACACGTTGGTGATTTGTCCTCATGTATTCCAGGCAGAAATGGTGCCTTGGATTGCGCATCGGGAGACGCAAGGTCATGGAATAGTGATGATTCAACCCGAATTGACTTCGGAAGCTCAAAAATCGCGGATCCGTGAGTATGCGAAGCAATATCCGTTGAAGAACCTGCTGCTGGTTGGAGATTGTTACGCAAAAAAAGTCAACTATTACACCCAACCACCGCTTGTTCCGCGAGGCACGGTGCGGGCTGTTGTGAACGTTAAGTTTAATTCTGAGCCAATTATTTGCACCGACAATATTTATGCAGATTTGGATGATGATCTCATTCCGGATTTGACCATCGGTCGCTTGTCGGTTGACACGCCAATGGAGCTCCGAATTGTCATTAACAAGATTTTGAATTACGAAGAGTCTCCGCCGACCGGTTCATGGCGTCGGAAAATCAATCTGGTGGCTGGTGTGGGAGGCTTCGGTTCGATGCAAGATAAAGTCATCGAAACCGCAGCTCGGCAAATCATCTTGAAAGGCATTCCGGAAAAGTACGAAACGAAGATGACGTACGCTAGTTGGCGAAGTCCGTATTGTCCAGATCCGCGAAACTTTCATGACGTGACGCTTCATAGTTTGAACGAAGGTTGTGTGTTTTGGGTGTATTTTGGTCATGGGCATATTCACCGGCTAGATCAAGTCAAAACGCCCATGTCTCGATTCAAGATTTTCAACGTTTATGACAAGCATAAACTGAATGCCAAAAATGGTTTACCGATTGCCGTTTTGCTTGCGTGTTATACCGGAGCAATGGATTCGATCGACGATTGTCTGGCGGAGGAAATGCTCGAGTCACCTGGTGGTCCCGTTGCTGTGTTCGCGGGAAGTCGCGTTACGATGCCGTATGCGATGTCGATTCTGTCACATGAAATGTTAAGCGAATTTTTCAATGGGGAAAGTGAGACGCTGGGCGAGTTGATTCTTCTTGCAAAGCGAAGATTGGCGGCCAAGAAAAAGGTGGAGCGAGATGGGACACGGTCGACCATTGAAAGTCTAGCTGGCATCTTCAGCCCAACCCGTGAATTACTTGACGAAGAACGACTTGAGCATGTCCAGTTATTTAATTTGTTGGGAGATCCACTGTTGCGATTGCCCAAGTCGAAAACGCTTCCCCTTGAAATTCCAAGTTCGATTGTTTCCGGGAAGTCGATTGCCGTATCGGGAAACGCACCACACGACGGGACATTGATGTTGGAATTGAGTTTCGATCGCAGCAAACTCCCTTTTCGGCCTAAGGATCGCAAGAGTTTTGAATGGACCTATGAATTTTTGGACCGATTGCAAAACGACTACATTTCTGCGAATTATAAAACGGTTTCGAGGAAAAGTTTCGAAGTCCGGAAGGGGTTGTTTAACGTCAACTTGTCGGTGCCCGAAAATATCAAGGGGAAATTTCACGTACGCGGATATGTGGAAAACCAATCGGCGTTTGCTGCCGGCAGTTCCAATATCCGTATTCGATAACGCTTTGCTTTCTTTGGCCCATAAACTGCACTCGCTGAGCAAGGTGAATGCTGCATTATTTCGATTCAGGCAACAGTGGCTTTCGGATGTAAAGTGTCGCGATACAAAGAATCGCCATCACGATGCCGGATATTTCTATCGGACGAAATTCGGTTGCCTGATCATCTCCAAGGGTGAGAGCGAATCCACCAAGACTGCTGGCGGCGACGACAACCATCCATACCAGTCCTCTGATCTTGCCAATGTGAGATCGTCCGTAGAAATCAGCCCACAACGACTGTCCCATAATCACGAAAATGCCCTGGGATAAACCGAAAAGAAAAAAACCGGCGAAGGCCATTATTTCTGTTTTTAAAAGTATCAAGCCGCATGCCGCCGACATTCCGGTGCAACCGGCTGTGAACAAGATCGCATGCGAAAATCGGCGGGCGATTAACCCGGTTACGATTTGACTGATGATCATCGCACCAAACAAAGCTGGAACGGCAAGATCCGTGATGGTTTCCGATGCTTCCAATGTTTGAAAGATATCTTTCCGGTTGAAAACCAGTCCCGTTCCAATAAGTGCCCACGCTGACTGTGCTGCTGTGACAATCCAAAATGTCGGGGTCGAAATGGCTTGCAAAAAAGTAAAATCGCCACCCACTACCGACTGCTTTTCTTTACTTGAAAATTTTGAGGAGGCATTAAGCAAACGACTCGAATCGTTTTTCGTTTCCGTTTCATCTTCATCAAGTGGCTCTCCGTCCTGTGAAAGACCAATACTCTGTGGGCGGTTGATCACGAAAACAAAACTGACGGGAACTAATACGATCACGCTACCAGCTATCCATTGAAATGCTGCGGCCATCTCGTAATTTTCGAACAGTGGTTTGAATATGTACGGCAACATCATCATTCCAATCCCTGATCCAACACTCATCACCGAATAGGCCAACGCTAATCTTCGCTTGAACCACAGTGAAATCATCGTGCCAGCAACCAGCGACAAAGCACCCTGTCCGAGCATGCGCAGGCCAGTGAAAGCGGCAAGCAGCTTCGGTTCTGAGTCGACGTGTCCGCAGTAATAACAAGTGATTGAAAAAAGAAAGGCAACCAAAGCTAACGTAATTCTGCAGCCGTAGCGATCGATAAGGACTCCAAATAATGGAAGTCCTAAACTCCCAATCGCTGTTCCGTAGCAGTAGTAGATCGCAACCGTTCGGCTGCTGATGTTTAGTTTTTCACCAAATTGGTCCTTAAACTCCGACACGCCTACGGTCTGCCCGGGTGCAGTCAGGATTTGGGCAAAAATTGCGATTGCCAAGATTACCCATCCGTAAAAGATGACTGAGGATCTTGGGTTCGAATTTTTTGTTTCAGATGGCATTTTGAGATGAAGTCGTTGATCGGCAAAAGTTTTAATGCGCCGTATTTTAGGCTTTCGGGAGCTGAGCTGGATGAATAACGAATTTCCGAGACGAGGCTCCGGTACCCAAAAGAGAACGAGTATGTGGCGAATCATCGCCTTGCACAACCTCTAACCCTCAACGAGAAAGAATGCCGTATAGGCACTCTTCGGCGGTTGTGAACTTGCCCCTGTTGTTTGAATCACCCCAATCGCATTCAAACGATTACTTGATTCGTCCTGTTTCAAAGCCGACTCGGGTCGGAATAGAATAGACATGTCACATTTGATTAGTCCAACCCCTTTTACAACAAAGACGCCATGAAATTTAATCGTCGACCTGTTCCATTCTTTCCGTTGAACTCAGCCAAGATTGGCCTTGCCATTGTCGCCGCATGTTTTTGCTCGACGTTGGTGTTATTCGTGGAGCCCTCCAACTCCGTTGCCGCTGCGGAACAAGAGTTTTACGAGCTGAGAATCTACAAAGTGACTAATGAAGTGAATAAAAAAAGCCTGCTTGCGCACCTGGAGAAAGCATATCTGCCTGCCTTGAATCGGATGGCGATTGATCGCGTTGGAGTCTTTTCTGTTTCAGCAAAAAAGGTCGGTCGAGACGCGGCACAAGATGATGCGAACTCGGTTGTCGTCTTGATTCCGTTTAAAACAATTGATCAATTCACCAACCTTCGCGTGAAGCTCGCAGCTGATGAAGTTTACCAAGCTGCTGCGAAGGAGCACTTTGATCGAAAGCTTAACGATCCTGTTTTCAAACGAGTTGAAAGCCGCTTTATGAAAGCATTTGTCGGAATGCCCGTTATTGAACAGCCAAAATACTCCAAGGAAAAAAAAGATCGAATCTTTGAGCTCCGGCTTTATGAAAGCCACACCGAGCATCATGCAAATCTAAAAGTTGAAATGTTCAACGAAGGCGAAATCGACCTGATGCGTGATGTTAAAATGGGGCCCGTTTTTTATGGTGAAACCCTCATTGGTCCGACCGTCCCGAATTTGGTTTACATGTTAAGCGCAGAAAACGCTGCCGCACATGCCGAACACTGGCAAGCCTTTATCAAAAGTCCGGTTTGGGCAAAAATGAGCAAAATGGAAAGGTACAAAGGCACTGTTTCCAAAATTGTCAGTTGGACTTTATCGCCAACAAGCTTTTCGCAACTGTAGATGTTGTAAAGTCAGCAGAGGATCGAGCTTACAGAAGGCGACCCTCGGTCCCTCAATTAGGGTTTTTAACGGTGCGGTTTTCAATGATTCGCGATGCTGTAAGATTTGATCCCACCGCCGAGCCTTTTGTCTTTGGCAGCATTGTTGATTTGATTAGGACTTGTTGTCTTTAAGAAACAACGGCGGAAAGGTTGCTGGCAATTGTTTCGATTATTTGTGTGAGCACAATCCGTATTTTGCAATGCACCAGACGGCGTTGATGAGGTCTTTGACGCCGATCTTCTTTCCTTCTTCGTAGGTTCGCGCATCATACCGAATCGGCACCTCGGAAAACGTAGCGTTGCGTTTCGCCAGCTTGGCGGTGATTTCGGGTTCAAATCCAAAACGATTTTGTTCGACTTCAACACTTTGCAAAGTATCGCGGCGGAATGCTTTGTAGCAAGTCTCCATGTCGGTCAGTCGAAGTCCGGTTGTCAAATTGGACAGACCGGTGAGCACGCCATTTCCGAATCGATGGATCCATGACTCGTCTTGAAGTTCATCACCGATGAAGCGTGATCCATAAACAACGTCTGATTCGCCTTTAATGATCGGTGGAAGCAGTTTGGGAATGTCACGCGAATCGTATTCAAGATCTGCATCCTGCACGACAATGATATCGCCGGTGGCAGCTTCAAATCCGGTTCGCAATGCTGCACCTTTGCCGGCGTTTTCGTTTTGTAAATAGACTTTCACATCGTCGTGTTGTTCGATGCGGGCGAGGATCGAACGAGTTTCATCGGTACTGCAATCATCAACGATGATGACTTCCTTGGAGACGGGGATTTCAAGAACGCGTCCTACAACTCGTGCGATGGTCTGTTCTTCATTGTAAACAGGTATCACGATCGTCAGTTTGAAGTCGACGGGAACTTCGCAATCCACTGCATCAAACGCGTAGTCCTCGGACTCGCAAAAGAACTCATTGACAAGCTGCTCGGTTCGATCCAAGTCGTCAAGCACCTGGTCAATCGTGCGGATGTCGCCCGTCGGGCTTGAGGATGGCGAGGTATTCTGTCGAGGTTTCATTTCAAGATTTCCTGCGGAACCGTTTGAGTTGACGACGGGAACCGAACTGGGTGCCGTAGATGAAGCGTATGAAGATGAGGATGATAAGCTTGACATCGAATTACCTTTAATATGCTTTTGCAATGACGCGGGTGCTGGTTCGGGGATTCCCTTTGCCGCCTTGGGGTGTTGGTTTTGATCGGATGGCAGGCCAAACTGCGTATCCGATTTGCGGTTCATCGCCGATTTCTCGTCGTTTCATGGAAACGAATTTTGGGTGTTGTGGATCATCGAAGATTTCTTTGAGGCCCCAAACCTGAGTCAACTCATCTTGATAGAGGAGCCCCCAGTCACTTTTATTCTCATCCATCATTCGCACTGAATGTTTCTGCCGACGGCTGATGATTACCAATTCGGGGTTTTTGTATCTCAAAATTCGAGAGCCATCATAGGGAGGCGAATCTGCTCCTCGGTGACGCTTATCCGGACCACCGTTGCCACAGATGAAATCGAAATGCATGTCAACAATCTGTTGCGGGTAACAGGTGCGGAATCGTCCATCGAATGCAATGTGCCCCTCGCCAGTGACGTCTGGGTTGCGTTTGAATGCAGCGATCGCGTATTGAGCCCAATTGTAGGTCACGATCATTTTTCCGTTGATTTCGTTTTCGATGAGGTAGTCAAAGGCTGCGACAGGAAACCGGTCTTTCTCGACTCGAATCACAGAGACCCGTGTGAAGAGCACGGCGGCAAGCACCACAACGCAGACACCGCTACCAATTAAAACGGGGTAACCAGCTTTTTGGGATGCAGAAGAGGTGCTGGGAAGAGAAATCAGCTTGAAACGGCTGAGTGCGGACTGGAGGTGGACCGGAATCCAAAATGCGAAAAAGAGCGAGAAGAATGGAACGTGCCGA
Organism: uncultured Pirellulaceae bacterium; assembly: GCA_905480545.1. Taxonomy (GTDB): domain Bacteria; phylum Planctomycetota; class Planctomycetia; order Pirellulales; family Pirellulaceae; genus JABAAE01. The sequence continues at coordinate 15,294 of CAJQQR010000267.1, read as the reverse complement.
TGATGCTCAATGGCCTGCCACAAAGTCAAACCAAGCAACACAATTTGCGTAAAGTCTTTTTCTTTTTTTGAAAAAATCAGTGAGAAAGCGCCAATGAGAATCACTAAACCAAATCGCCAACCGTGTGCGTCTAAAAAGTTGGTCGCTGCCCATTCGGTAATCTCCGGACGCGGCTGACCTAGTGATTGAAGTAGCCATCCATGTAAACCGGGCCCATATGGATTGATCATGGTCGCCAATATCGCAACGACGCTCATCAACGTAAATCTTCGGAGCAGCCCGTAACTGTGTCGTCCAAACCGCATGTACGTTTCGATTCCACGCAAGCCAAGGTAGGCAACATAGATCGCTACGCCAGCGACGAACCCACCATGGGAGTTGGCCCAGAAAAGGAACATGACAGGTGCCAGCCATAGATATCGCAATCGCGATGACGAGTAATCGATGGGACGGATATTGTTCTTTTCATAATCGTCCAGTTCCAATGCGGTTGAACGACGAAGATTCCAGTGGTCATTCCAGCCTTTAAAGCACCAGTTCAACAACGCGATCATCAACGCAAAATAGGTGAACGTAAAAAGCTGCGGTCGGATGCTCCAGAAATAGCAAATCGCGTTGCCGGCTAAAAGCACCGTGGCGGCGATCACCAGCAAATGAATTCCTTGCTTTTGACATCGAAATACAATAAGCCCCACGACAATTGCATTCATTGCAAACTTTAAAATGAGCAGGCCAATTGGACCGAGCAATTGGACGATTCCGGCAAATGTCAGTTCGGCAAGATTCTCGTGGTTGATCCATCGAAAACCGACTGCGGTGTAGGAATAAGTTGTGGTTTCATGGATGTAGCCATCGGCTAGGACATCGTTGCCGTATTGCACATGCCCCCAGAGATCAGGATCTGCAACATTGATCGACATCGTGTAAGTGGCTGTTAATACAATTGCGAGCAACGCCAGACGCTGCGCCCAGGAGTCAACTTTCGACGGACCCCCTCTTAACTCCGAGGGCACTCTTTTCGACTTCTCTGCCGTTTGGAAATCGTCGGTGTTGCTCGGTGTCGACTGATTCGCATTTTCAATTTGCGAAGAATTCACGGGTTAGTGTCCTAGATCGAAATGTTCAGCGTGGAATTCACTTTGGAGAATCCACACATAGGGTGTACCGCGGCGAAACGACCGCAAATTTAGGTCAATTTTTGCGATGCCGACGGGGAAGAATGTCGCGGCAAATCGTTTTGCAACATTTGGTTGATCTGCACGTATCATTTGATGATGATATAACGGTTGTATCGAACACGACCCAATCGCCATCGCCTTGAATTTCGCTTTGGTTAAATTTCGCTCAGGTTAAATTTCAGATTTTTGGACCGATCCAGATTGGTGCCGCCACACTTCGTCTTTTCGCGTAACCCCAACCCGCTCGTAACCCCCAAAAGCCTAATCATGCGTCAATTGTTTTACGGTTTGTTACCATCGTTGGTCACAATTTTTTCTATTACAGGCGTTTCGTTTGCGGCCGATGGAATCGCAATTTCGCGTGAGTCTTCCCGCCCGAAAGACCAGTTGCCGAATATCGTAATTATTTTCGCGGATGACCAGGGCTATGGTGATCTTGGCTGTTTCGGAGCGACTGGTTTCAAGACGCCCAACATTGATCGACTTGCCAAGCAGGGGATGAAGTTCACCAACTTCTATGTTTCTCAGGCGGTTTGTGGGGCATCGAGGGCTTCATTGTTGACCGGCTGTTACTCGAATCGAATCGGAATTCTTGGAGCACCGAGTCACGCATCGAAATATGGAATCCATTCGCGTGAAATGACGTTTGCGGAGCTGGTGAAACAAAAAGGGTACAAGACTGCGATTTACGGCAAATGGCACTTGGGCGTTCAGCATAAGTTCTTGCCATTGCAGCACGGATTTGATGATTACTACGGCCTGCCATATTCGAATGACATGTGGCCGTACCACCCGACGTCAAAAGCATTTCCTGATTTGCCGCTTTTTGAGAAGAACAAGATCGTTAATCCTAAAGTGACACCTGGCGACCAGACGCAGTTGACGAAAGATTATACGTCGCGTGCCGTAAGTTTTATTAATGCAAACAAAGGAACGCCCTTCTTGCTTTATGTCGCGCATTCGATGCCGCATGTGCCATTGTTTCGTTCAAAGCAGTTCGCGAATTCTTCATCCCAAGGGCAATATGGCGATGTCATCCAAGAGATCGATTGGGGCGTTGGTCAGATTACTGATGCACTTGAGAGAAATGGAATCGCAGACAATACGCTGGTGATCTACACATCCGACAATGGTCCGTGGCTTGCCTATGGTGACCATGCTGGATCGGCTGGACCACTTCGAGAAGGAAAAGGAACGGCATGGGAGGGGGGCGTTCGAGAACCATGCGTGATGCGTTGGCCGAACCGAATTCCAGCGGGGACTCAATGTGAGGAAATAGCAGCGACTATTGATATCTTTCCAACGATTGCGAAGATCGTTCAAGGAGATATGCCCAAGCACAAAATTGATGGAAAGAACATTCTGCCGTTGATGCTGGGTGAAGAGTCGGCGATTTCGCCGCACAAGTACTATGCCTATTACTATGGTCGTGGACTGCGAGCGATTCGCAGCGGCGATTGGAAGTTAGTCTTTCCACACTCGTATCGCAGCTTGAATGGAAATGTGGGAGGGAAGGGCGGTTTTCCCGCAAAGTATACGCAGCTTAAATGCGGATTGGAGCTGTACAATCTAAAAACCGATATCGGCGAATCGGTCAATGTCGCAACGAAGCATCCTGACGTCGTGAAGCAACTCAGCCAGTATGCGGACGAGATTCGCATCGAACTTGGAGACCAGTTTAAAAAGCAAAAAGGTAACGCAACGCGCGAGCCAGGGCGAATTTGAACGGAACCGAATTCCGTTTGGAAAGCCGACAAGAAATCAAAACACCGATTCCAACCGCTTCGAAATGAGCCGGATGCAAGGACTCAGTTTCGTTTCCAGCGTTGAGCGAACAACCAGGCTAAGCTGAGAAAAACAACTGCCATCGTTGCCATCACGATCAGCTGAAGTGGTGACTCTGAAATCGTTTTGTCCTTCCAGAAGATGTTCTCGTAAGCATCGATCGCCCAAGCGTTAAACGTGAAATTGCCGACCAATTCCATGGTCGCGTTTTGTTTCATAAAGAATCGGGGAATCATTGATCCGCCCAACGCTGACATCACCAAGACAACGGTGGTGGAAAGCCCATTCAGCTGGGCACGAGTATGGCAGATCGATCCCAACAGCAAGCCAAACGAGGCTGCAGCAGCGGATGTTACCGCTGTAACGATCGTAAATCCAATCAAATGATCGGTAGACCATAGATCCAAACCGAACCCAATCGCTCCCCAGGCGAACATCACGAAGATTTGCACAAAACCGAGTGCAGCTGTGAATAGCCAGTGGCTCAATAAGAATCCGTTCAGTCCCAGTTTTGAATCCAAGACGCGCTCCAGAGTCCCCATTTCTTCTTCTTCCAGGATACTGCTGGCGGCGCTGGTCATTGAGAAGAGCAGAAACATAACGGCGATACCTGAAGCGTAAAAAGAAACCGCCGCTCGATTTTTGCGACCACGCCGTTGATCTGCCTGTTCGCGAACGTCAAGGATTTCCGTTGTCACCAGTCCGCGAAAACCTGCATCGGATTTTGTGGCTTCAACCGTTTCATTACCTGGTTTCGATCCCTTCTCATTGTTGCTCGCAAGTTGCTTGCTAAGATTCTCAACCAGTTTTGACTGTTGTTTTGTCAACTCGCCGCCGAACTGCTCCAGCATCTTAATGCCCTGACCAAACATGGCGCCTGGGGCATGCGTCATCGCAACCTTTTGCAAGATTCCGTTGATCATCTGATAGGCGATTGGATTTGCTTTGGTATCGGCAAAGACTTTGACCTTTTCAGATGCATTTTGGAAACTGATTTTGAAGTCTTGGGGCAGGACAACGCCCAAAGTAATGTGACCATCGCTTACGAGCTTTTCCAGGTTTTTCGCCGTCAACTCTGTCTCATCAGGTTCGTTCGGATTTGTATTCAGTTTGTTCAGTAGATATTTCTCGCTGGGAAAGACAAACGTTTCCTTGTCTTTCTCCAGCGCTTTGTGAATTCGTGTTGAAAAGCTATTCTGAGCTTCGTCTACGACAAAAATTTTCACTTTAGAACCGCCGCTACTCATCGACGAAAATATGGTCGCAAACACGGTGAAGAAAATAATCGGAACGACAAACGTTAGAACCAAAGCCAGTCGATCTCGTTTTAAATTCAACCATGATGCGCGAATCGCTGTCCGAATCATTCGAGTGGAACCTCAAGGAGAGTATTTGCAAATCGATTTCGCGTTTCGGTCTTTCAATTGTGGCAATCCAAAGACTTATGATCGCTTCTGATAAGTAAATCCAGCTCCAATCGCGAAAGTTACCGGATAAAATTTATTTTTTGAGCGAAGTCTTTCCGGCAATCTTTAACTTTTCTTCCGCTGCGCTTCCGCGAAAGTAATTGGGCAGCAGCTTGATTGGGTCGTCAAAGTCGTTCCTGTTTGCTCTTATGGCTGCCAACAGTCCGACCCCGATGGCTGGCGATTCGAATGACTCTGCTGGCAATACTCGCTCACCAAATTGATCCAGATCAACCGCCGTAAATTGACGCGTACCGGGGCCGCAGATCAGGTGGTTGCTTTGTTCGGCAGAATTCAAAACGTGAAACAGATCGCTTTGATCAACAACCTTCGTCCGGTTATTTGCTTCAAAGGCCTGTTCAGAGAAATCGTCGAAATCGAAAGTTGCCCAAAACATTTGCTTCCGAAACGCGTTCATTACGATCGTGATTGAGCCAGAAAGCCAAAAATTTCGGAATTTTGCCGCCATGGCTATTGCCGCAAGACTGTTAATTCCGATGATTTTTTTCTTCGCTGCGTACGCGAATGTTTTGGCCGTTGTCAGGCCAATTCGGATCCCCGTGAACGACCCGGGGCCGGTGGCAACGGCATGCAACGCGACATCGGCCAACGAATATCCCTCGGATTCTAGCATTGTCTTGATTTGGGGAATCAAGATTTGAGCCGTCTTTTCGTTGTCGAGCAGCGGTTTTTCAATCGTGTTTACGCCGTTTAAGACGGAAAATGAACCGGATAAATCCGATGTATCAAGGGCGAGGATGAGCAAGGTATTGATCGGCGGTTAAATGTGGGCATTCAATCTCCGGCATGTAAGTCCGAAGCCTCAGCAAATGCTATCGATTCGTCAAAGTAAAAACAGAGTCGTTTGAGAAAAAACTGCTCGGATTTCGAAGTACAATTGCAGTTTGGATGCCGAAAAACTAAACTGTCCTACTTATTTTCACAATTCATACCAATGGTGTCATGCGGGTTGGGCACCTTTTTACCGAGGAACAGCGTGAAGCGTGCTCTGATTAGCGATATCCATGGAAACTTTGAGGCGTTTAGCGCCGTTCTTGCAGATATTGCAACCCAAAATGTAGACCGGCTTTTTTGCCTGGGTGACATCGTCGGTTATGGTCCCGATCCCGTTCGTTGTTTGGACAAAGTGATTGCAGAGAGTGATTTGACGATTCTCGGCAATCATGACCAAGCCGCTTTGTTCGATCCGGACGGATTTAATCCCGTCGCGCTCGATGCTATTTATTGGACGCGGGAACAGTTGGAAAACAGTGAAGATGCCCCTTCAAAAGTGGACGATAGGTGGACATTCTTAAGTGAGTTGCCTCGACGGCACGATGAAGGAAATTATCTATTTGTGCATGGTTCGCCGCGTGAACCGACGAACGAGTATGTCTTTCCGGAGGACGTTTACGATTCTCGAAAGATGGACACACTGTTCGCCAAATTCGATTTGTATTGCTTTCAGGGGCATACCCACATGCCAGGCGTTTTTTCGCCCAACGGTGATTTTGTGTCTCCCGAAGAATGTGACTACGAGTACCATTTGACGGATGACAAAGCGATGGTGAATGTCGGCAGCGTTGGTCAGCCGAGGGACGGTGACCCGAGAGCTTGCTATACCATTCTCGATGATGAGACGAACATTTTGACTTTTCGAAGAATTCAATATGATGTCGTATCGACGCAGCACAAGATTTACGCGGTGCCGGAATTGGATAACATGCTTGGCGATCGATTGGCATCTGGGCGTTGATTAACATTTTGCGACTTTCATTTTTGGATGTAATTCCGTATTGTTGGACGCAGGGAGCTCTTTGTCATTTTGCTTCTGCTCGATTCGCATAAACGAAACTAGTTTTTTTGAACCAGATTTCTCACGCTGACTGATGTTTAACTTGGTTGAAATCCAATAACGTTTCGTTCTGAGGCACACTCATCGGACTCTTTCGCAGCTTTTATTAAAAACGATTCAAGTATGAGAACTGCGTTAATCAGCGACATCCACGGGAATCTTGAAGCGCTTGAATCAGTGTTAACCGATATCGAGTCTCAAAGCGTCGATCGGGTGATTTGTTTGGGAGATATCATCGGATATGGCCCAAACCCTCGAGAATGTATCGATCGAGTACGTAAGTTAGATCTTTGTATTCTGGGGAACCATGATCAGGGGGCTTTGTTCGATCCCGAGGGTTTCAGTGGCACTGCAGAGCGAGCGATCTACTGGACTCGGTCTCAAATTGAAGACAAGAGCGATCCCAAAAATCCGGAACGGTGGCAGTTTCTTTCCGAGCTTCCGCGGATTGTTAGGGAAGAAAAAGTCATGTTTGTTCACGGTTCCGCTCGGGCACCGCTTTCCGAATACGTTTTTCCAGAAGACGTGTACAATCAGAGAAAAATGGATGGCCTGTTCGCGTTGGTGCAGACACAGTGTTTTCAGGGACACACGCACGTTCCGGGAATCTTTACACGCGATTACCAATTTATCAGTCCAGTCGATATTAATGGCAAATTCGAAATCAAAAAGCAGAATTTGATAATTAACGTGGGCAGCGTCGGTCAACCACGCGATCTCGATAATCGTTCTTGCTATGTCATTTGGGACGGACGTTCATTGGAATTTCGTCGCGTCGAGTATGACTTAGAGGTGACTGCCAAGAAAATACGTGATATTCCGGATCTTGACGACTTTTTGGGCGACCGGCTAGGTGAGGGACGCTGACGTTAATCCGGGCGATGGAATACGCATAGGCTTGCAATCCAATTTGGAGAGTCGCCTTTTGAATGTGCGTTGTGGATGATTCAGCTTCTCCTCAACCGTAATGGGCAAAAAGTATGCTTGGCATTGCAATATATTGCCAGCAACTGAAAATAGTCTAATTCGCCAAGATTTTCCGGATTCCAAAGCACGATCTAGGAATTCTTGCCCATTGTTTTTTACAAGCTGAAATTGCTTTTCATTTATTAGGACACCGTTGTGGATCGTCGAACTATTTTTTTCGTCATCATCGTTTCATGGGTTTTTGTCATCATTATGATGTTCAATCAACCAAAGCAGAATGCGGAAAAAGATGGTATGGATGGAGAAGTCGCCCAAACCGAAGGCGAAGATTCTGGCAAGGATGCGGACTCAGAAAAAACAGGTGAGGACGAAGGCGTAAACAAGGAGCCTGACGCCGACGGCAAATCGTTGAACGATGATGGAACTCAATCGGGTGAAGATCCTTCCCCTGCCAAATCCGTCTCTGAAGAAAAGGGTGCTGACTCGCAAGACTTCGCATCGGAAAAAGAAAAAACACGGACTGTAGACCAACAGTTTATCTCGCTTGGATCGCTCGATCCAAAAAGTCCGTATCGATTTCTCGCCACTTTTAATACTGAAGCGGCGAGCGTCCACCGGCTGGAGTTGGTCCAGCGTCAGGAAAGGAAACCGGAAAAGCTCCTCTATAAGGATCTTGAAATCAAATACGGTTACCTCGGCCACCTTGATTTGACCAATGAAGAATCGGGCGGTTGCCGAGTCAATAATGTGGGTGCGAAAACGCCCGCCGATCTTGCCGGACTGAAAGTAGGCGACATTGTTACCGGTTTGGATGGTCAGGCTGTTGATAGTCGCTTTGATTTCGAATCCATCCTACGTAAGACCAAGGCAAAACAAGAGATCGAAATCAGCTTTAAACGTCCGGCAAAGAAAGCCGCGCTGCAGAAGACTGAGGGTGCAGATGCCAATGGAGAAAAGGAAACACCAGCGGAAGACTTGTCGGCAAGTGTTACTCTGATTCGCCAGCCCCTTGAAGTGATTCGTCCTAGCCATGTTCCAGTCGGTTTTGATGGGCCCTTCGATCAAATCCGACAAAAGAAGTCTTATGGTATTTCGCTCTTCAATCCGACGGTCAGTGGTGAATGGAAGAAGTTGGGATCTGCTGAAACGGACAATTGGGAACACGAAATTGTGGGTCCTAACCAAGTCAATTTTTACTATCCCTACAAGGATGTTGAGGAAATCAAGAAAGCAGGATTTGATTTCCAAATTATTAAAACGTTTAAACTGATCGAAACGGAAGTCGACGCAATTGATGACCCGTATGCGATGTCGTACCACCTTGACTTCAACGTCAAGGTCAACAATCTTTCCGATAAGAGCCGTTCACTCGGTTATCGGGTTGACGGTCCAAATGGACTCCCAACCGAAGACTGGTGGTTTGCGATCAAGATTCATGGCGAGTTTTGGGCTTTGTTCTCGGCAGCAGGGGCACGGGACGTGTTGGGTAGTACGGATGAGCGACCGTTTCAATTTGTTGGCGGCCCAAAGATCTATACGAATGCAACCAAGAAAAACCAACAAAAAGAACTGCCCATTATCCCTTTGTCGGCGCAGAGCGTCGAGGCGCATTCTTTGCGGTATCTTGCCGTGGATTCGCATTATTTCGTATCGGCACTGATACCATCGAGAAGCGGCGAGATCGTTACAAGGCAGACGTCTAGCGCATACGCGTTGCCACAATGGATTCCATTAAATGACGCTGGTACCGACGTTATTAGTGCTCAACGAAAGAAAGAAGCGGGTTGGTATCGTAAGTTGGTTCCGGTGAATTTCAAGGCCTATTTCCAATTTGAAAACCCGGACGAAAATGCTACCAATGAAGAGCAGTTTCTGATCGGTCCCAACGCGAGCGTTGAGCAAGCGTTTATGATTTTTGCCGGTCCCAAAGAGCCCGCATTGCTTAGCAAGTACAAAATCGGCGATGCAGTCACTTACGGCTGGTTTGCAGCATTTTCGTGGCCCTTGGTTTCTTTGTTGCATTTCTTTTATTGGGTGATTGGAAACTACGCGATTGCGATTATCCTGCTGACCGTCCTTGTTCGCCTTGCCATGATGCGGTTCAGTCGCAAGATGGTTGTCAATTCACAAATGATGCAATTGCTGGGCCCCGAAATCAAGGCTCTCTCGGACCGCTACAAAGATGATTTTCAGGGGAAGAGTAAAGCCCAGCAGGAGCTCTTCAAAAAATACAACTACAACCCATTTAGCGGTTGTTTGGTGATGATGATTCAGTTGCCGGTCTTTATCGGCCTTTACCGTGGCCTAAGTGTCGACATGGCTTTGCGAGATGCGCCGTTGATTCCGGGAGTGAGCTGGTGCTCCAATTTGGCTGGCCCAGATCAGCTTTGGCGATGGAAAGAATCGCTTCCAGAGTTCTTTAGTTTTTTGACGGACGAAACCGGATTCTTGGGTCCCTATTTTAATCTGCTACCGATCATTTCGGTGGTCTTGATGTTGGTTCAGCAAAAGCTGTTCACACCGCCGCCGACCGACGATCAGCAGGCGATGATGCAAAAGATGATGACTTTCATGATGGTCTTTATCGGCGTCATCTTCTTTAAGGTTCCAGCAGGACTTTGTATCTACTTTATTACATCGACTTTGTGGGCGATCCTCGAAAAGAAATTGATTCCCCCGCCAAAACTTGCTCCACACCTTCAAGAGCGATTAGACAAGTTGAAGGCGGCCCAGCAGAAGGAAAAAGAAGATGGCGTTCCATCTGGAACCTATACCAGTGGAACAGATTCTGCTGGCGATAGCGGAATCGATTCCAAGAAGCGAACTGAACGAGCAAAAAGAGCTCAGAAGAATCGCAAAAAATAAGATAGTGCCGCGAGCCCGCTCGCAAAAGCTAATACAATGCTAAACGCGTTTGATATTGAAGATACGATTGCTGCGGTTGCCACGGCGCGGGAGTCGGGTGCCCCACGAGGGATTGTCCGAGTTTCTGGACCGAACGCGTTGCGGTCGATCAGTGAGGCATTTCAAGTTTCCGGCAATATTTCGATTGATGACGTATCGTCGCCAACCGTTTTACCCGGCAGATTTAAATGCGACGCAATGGAAAATTCTATTGGGTGTGAAGTTGCTGTTTGGCCGAATCGACAGAGCTATACCAATCAGGTTGCTGCGGAGATTCACACGATTGGATCGCTTCCAATACTTGATGCGATCTTAAAACAGCTTCGGAAAAATGGTTGTCGATTAGCTGAACCTGGTGAATTCACCATGCGTGCGTTTCTTTCAGGTCGACTTGATTTGACAGAAGCCGAAGCAGTGCTTGGCGTCATCGATGCCAACGATAAATCGCAATTAAAAGTCGCTTTGGAGCAGCTTTCTGGAGGCTTGGCAAAACCGCTTGATCAAGTACGTGCTCAACTCATTGAATCTTTAGCCCATCTGGAAGCCGGATTGGATTTTGTCGAAGAGGATATTGAGTTCATTTCCAATAAGGACTTGATGGATCGGTTGGCGAGTATCAAGGCCGTCGTCGAATCCGTCGAGCGGCAAATTTCGAGCCGACATGACACAACATCCCTACCCGAAGTCGTGCTTTTCGGAAGTCCAAATGCCGGCAAAAGTAGTCTGTTTAATGCGCTGATTTCGTTGGGGCAAAGTCGAGCAACGGAAACGCGGGTGACTGAAACCAGTTCTGCAATCGTGTCGGATATTTCGGGTACGACGCGGGATTACGTTTCCGCCGAAGTGACGATCAATGGTCTCCGCTGTCAGTTAGTAGATACAGCCGGGGTTGAAGATCAGAAGTTTGTTTCTGCGGATATGAAAGATTCGGGGGGCGACCCGGGAAATCAGTCAGAGTCAATCGCCCTAGGCGTTGGGCAGGCGTCCAGTCAACGACTTCATGGCCGCGCTATGCTGGAATTGTTTTGCATCGATTCGACGCGGAAGCTGTTTGTCTGGGAAAAAGAATATTTGTCACAGGAACAGGGAAATCGCATCATCTGTTTGACGAAATGTGATCAGTTGCAATTTGAGGATGAAGGCGACGCTTCGCAGGTGAGCTCAATTAAAGATGCTCTGCTGACCAGTTCGGCAAAGGGATCTGGTATTGAAGAACTGAGAGCCGTGATTGGAAATTTTTTTTCACGCGAGGAATCGTCAGAATCAGCGATTGGAACTTCGGAACGCTGTTCAGCTTCAGTCGTTGCAATCTTGGATTCACTCTCGACAGCAATCGACTTGGCCAAGTATCAGCGCGGCGACGAATTCGTTGCAGCCGAACTGAGAATCGCATTGCATGAAATTGGAAGAGTCACAGGAGTCGTTTACACGGACGATATCCTTGATGTTGTCTTTGGCCAATTTTGCATCGGAAAGTAACATTGGCGAGCTGCTGAGGCGGCAGTGTACCAGACACGATAATGGCAGAGAAAGCTGCCATTCGTTTGCATTGGGAGTCGTATGAGAAAGTTGATACGCTTCCGATTGTGTGAACTCGCGGTAGGAATGGTCGATCACTCGAATGTGTTGATAACCAATTTGTGTTTGGCCTTGCGGTTGGTGCCGCCGGGGCGTTTGATCAACAAACCGTTGTCCGCGGAATCTTCGCCGCCGTTGGACTTCGCCATCGGTTCATCGAAAAGGCAAGCAACACGTATAGCGGTTTTCAATTAGGCATGTGAAGCACGCGTTTAAGAATTGCTGGCGATCCGATCACCGCTTGCTTTCGGCGGCAGCTACGAGGTGGTCAGTAAAGTCGCCGATCGGATTGCTGGTGTAGTTTTCGCGAATGTCTTTACCCGCTTGCTTTCCCAGTTCTCGCCATTGCTCGCGTTTTTGCCATGCCCGTTCAAGTGCATCGTCCAGCAAGTCCGCGTTTGCCGCATGGGCGATAAATCCAGTTTCACCGTCCCTTAACAACTCGCGATTTCGCCCCGTATCGGTTGTGATCACAATTCGGTTGCACAACATCGTTTCGATGACAACCAGCGCCGCACCCTCGTATCGTGATGGAAGAAAAAGCGCATGGTTTGCTTCCCAAATTTCCTCGACGTTACGAGTAAAACCACCAAACCCGATCTTGTCCTCAAGATTATAAAGCTTGATCAGTTCTTCAAGCTGCTTTTTGTTGCCTTGGTTTTTGCCATAGAGCGTGATTTTGATTGGACGGTTTTGCCATTTTTCGCGACGTAACACGTGAACCAATAAGTCTTGCCCCTTTGAGACAAAATGAATTCGGCCGACGCAAGCTAGTCGAAAAATGTCTTCTTCAGGCCACTGCGGATCAGCATCATGCCGAACGTTAAATGGATTGGCGACAATTTCGGCGTTTGTCAATTTCGTCGCCATATTGGTCTCGAGTTTTTCTTGGTTTTCTTTGGAGACGAACAGCACTTTGTGGGCGTTGTGGTAAGCGTTCCGAAACTCCTCCATGATGCTTTCATGGATAAACACGCTGCTGCTGGCGCATTGAACGTTGATCGTATACGGGATATTGAGCCGTTGACATGCTTTTGCCAATCGTATCCGATCCGGATGATAGCCCAACGAGAAAAGAACAGTATCCGGACGCTCTTTCTCCAGCCACGACTCATCTGTTCCATCTTTAGGTTTGATCGTTCGGAAAAGATTTAATAGTCCGCTGTACCAGAAATTGTTGGCTGGTTTGTCACGCAAGAAAAGCGTCGCACCATGCTCTTGAATTTCGGTAATCTGACCGGCTTGCTTTTCCCACCACTTGTAGTTGACGGCAACTTCGTGCCCCTGTGTTTGCAACAATCGCGCGCTGCGCCACCAAAGCTCTTCGCTGCCGCCCCAAGGGACGCCACTCATGCAAGAATAAAACCCGAATTTCAAAGGGGACTCCATTTTTTGAAACGTCGCAGTTCGTTCCATCAACGAACAGGAAAAGCCTTCGGTAACATTATTCCTTTGCAGGTTTTCGTTTTAACGCTTCCAAATCCAAATTCAAATCATTGATTGGATCTCGATAACGGGTTTTAACGAATTGATAGATTTTAATGAGTAACGGAAAGTCATAGTAGAACTTTTCACGTAATCGCTCTGGAACTGGTTCATCGTAGCTGGATACATTTTTCTTCGGCATATCCATCGTCGTTTTTTCGAAAATTGCTGCCAAAATGTCGATCGATGTTTGCATGTCTTCGAAAAGTCCAACATACAGAAATTGTTTTGGGATTTCTTCCTCAAAGTTATCGAGTGTGATGTTCTGCGGCAAATGATCGTAAAGCCAGTCTGGATAGTTGCGCACGTAATGTTCAACAGAGGGGAATTGATCGCGTACGTCAATCTGTTTTCCGCGGTGAAAGAACTCGCCCCGAATGCTTTTTCCCTTAAAGAAAAAATACATTGACACCAGAATGTCAAATGGGTCACGCAAGATCGTGATGTATTGGTTAATTTCGGGGTAGTGATACGGCAAGCCGTAACCGCGACCATGATTAAAATGTCCATGGATGCATTTCAGATCTTGGCGGAAACTGCCATCAGGATTGAAAGGCGTAACCTTCGGCAGTTTTTTGTCGATCGATTCATCCTGGATCAAATGGCAGTACGTTTCCTTAAACCAAAATCGCAAGACACGGATAAAGCTGGTGCCGGCGCATTTCGGAATGTGCGTGAAAATAACCGGTTGGTTTCGGTCATAAATTCGATAGGTCTTGTCCGATGGAAAAAAGTCGATTTGGCTGTCGCTTGATGTTGAGTTCACGGTTGATTCAATGTTTTTTATCGTTAAAGCAATTCTAATGAAATTACGCTATTAAGTTTAGGCCGCGCGAGCGACTCGTAAAACGCGGACTCGCATTTTCGCTCGTGTTGCCGAGCGTTTGATTTTGCGTAGCAACCGATGAGTTGGCGGTTGTTTCCACATCTTGATTTGAGGCGGTCGCCTCCTGTGTTTCTGGAAGTTCTCGATCGTCGCCGGCAGTTTGTTCGATTTTGGATATGGCGTCAGCTGAAATAAAACGTCGAGCGAAAACGGGTTTTCGATTCGTCGCGAACCGCGTTGTGGTTGGGTTACAAAAAAGTACCATTTTTGGAATGCGATTGATGATCGAACACGGACGCGCCGCTCCAATCTTGTTTGCCGATTTCGAATTCGAAGTGCCAATTGCAATCGCTGGATTTCGCCTCGCAGCCATTTTCCTTGATCGGTAACAAATTCGTAGTGCCGATCGGAAATTCGGACGGCTTGGCGAGCCTTGGCCAATTCCGCTCGATATGATTCAATTCGTTGATGTAGTTGTTGGATGTTTCGCTGAGCCTGATCAAATTGTGTCGCAACGGATTCTGCATCAGAGACTTTTAATCCGCGATGACCAAAGAAGTGATTCTGCGGGAAGAGTTTGGCAAGCGTGGCAACTTCAGATGAATCGCGAGTGTCAATGGTTTTGCTCTCTGGTGGAGGTAGGATTTCGTCCGGAAAGCTGATGGGCGTTTGGGTTTCATGGCATTGGTTTCCAAGATGTATCATCTGCTGGATCAGATAGGTCAATCGCTCTGTTGCCGATTCGCGATACTGAATCATGTCATCCATCGATCCCGACTGAAACAGCATCATCGACTCGGGTTTCAAGCTAAGTGAAACGATTGTGGATTCGATATGAGTGTCCGCTGTAATGTTCCACGCTGTAGGGACAAACGGCGGTGAATTCGTATAGTCCAACGTCGCGGTTGGTAATCCGTGAAGCCAGCTTTCCAGGATGATGGTCGATGGTGTTGTAATCACTGCATCCACCTGATCAAGAACCTCATGGATCTGCCGGCTTTCGACATCGACTGGATCTTGATTAACGCCGATGGATTGTTCTAGGTCGCCGGTCAATCGCCACGTGATTTCAAGTCGTTTGTTATGGATGACCGGCGTTGAATCGAAGTGCTTTTTGAGATCCATGAGTGATCTGCGAACTGTTTCGATTTGCCGTTTATCAAATCCAGGCTTTCGAGCGGTCGCCACCAGGATGCGAAATGAATTGGGATCATGTTGTTTATCCGAGTGCGCACCCTTCTTGCGAATGTCATTCAATTGATCAAATCGTGGTAAGCCAACGATTTCACA
>CAJQQR010000266.1 GCA_905480545.1 uncultured Pirellulaceae bacterium | reverse complement strand
TATGATCTTTGGCTTGGCCCAGCAAAACGCAGAATGGGATACGATCCAAAAGTAACGCCGTATGGCTGGCGTTTTTTCTGGGACTATGGAACTGGCGAGACGGGAAACTGGGGCTGCCATGTGTTGGACATACCGTTTTGGGCGCTGGATTTGAAATATCCAACCAAAGTCGGTGGAAGTGGTGATTTGGCGAATCCCATTTCAACACCAAAGCAAATGGATTCGTGGATGGAGTTTCCCGCCAATGGTGATCGCCCACCGGTGAAGTTGTATTGGTCTCAAGCCAAGGGTGGACCACAAATCCTGAAAGATAAAGGGCTTTCTGCAAGAGGAAACAACACCTTGTTTATCGGTGAAGACGGAATGTTGTTATGCGGATTTAGCCAACGCAAACTGTTGCCAGAAGAAAAATTTTCAGACTTTGAGCCACCCAAACAAACGATTCCGAAGTCGCCCGGCTTTCACAGGGAGTTTATCGAATTCTGCAAGGGCGGTGAGCCTGCTACGTGCAACTTCGATTATTCTGGCCCAATGGCGGAAACCGTTTTGCTCGGCAACGTTGCATATCGTTCACTCGCGACATTCGATTGGGATGCAAAAAATTTAAAATCCAGCAGCGGAATTGCTCAGCGATTTATCAAGGAAAGCTATGCCAAAGGCTGGGAAGTATAAACTTACCATTTAAAAGTAAATGTCACCAAAATTGATGCCGGAATCAGAGTTCGATGCTCTGTCCTCCGGCGTTTTTTTGCATTCAGCCGATCAGTTCACTGCCGATATCGTAGATTTCATTGGCGTCCAACACCAAGTTATTGGCTGTGAATAGCTTTCCAAGGCTGGCCTTGTGAATTTTCATTTTCAATCCGCCAACGCCGATTGCACCATACACCATCGTTCCATGAACTTCATTTCCAGTCGCCATCACATCGACACCAGCGATCCCCGCTGGTGGAACAGCATTTAAGTCGATGGCGATTTTCAACTCTGATAGCTCTTGGAGTTCATCGCTGGAAATCAATTCATATCCAGCAGCACCGGCTGCAAACAAAACGGTTGCGTCACGAATCGAATCAATCCAGTTATCGCTTTGGGTTGCAAAGGACGTCAGGCTCCACTTTGAATCAATTTGTGAAAGCTCGTCGCAGACCGATTCGCTCCGGTTGAGAAGCCGAGAGCCAACTGCGACGTGCGCTCCTTGTCGCGCTGCAAGCCGAGCGATTCGCTGACCGACCGGACCGGTTCCACCCAGAACTGCAACTTTTGCCTTGGAAAGGTCGATATGCTTGGAAGCCGAAAGAACCGCAGCCGCTGCGGTCGTGTTGGCACCATTGGAGTCAAGCATGACTGAAACGGACATCGGTCCGAAAAAAGCCGATTGGACTTTTTTTAAGATAGCCTCACCATCATGGACATTATGCCCGCCGATGAAGATCGCTGTGTTGTGCAAGTCTTTTGGGCCTCGGGTAAAAATCGCACCGTGAACAAGGCCCTCTACATCGGAATTCTGAACCGAGTGATGTCGAAACAATTGATCGACGCCGGAATCGATAGCAACGACTGAGTCGAAGACACTTGGCTGATCGTCGGGATCGAGTTGAATTAAAATTTTCGGTTTAGACATTCTTTTTGGATCGTCAGATTTGCTTTTGAAATTTATGGTTGACCGTTGGCTTCTGTTTTATCTGTCTAACAAGCTGCCGTGAAGCACCCCGTCTTGTTTGCGCCGTTTTTTGGGCGTGAGCGTTTCGAGCTCGGCGGATGCGGTAAAAGCCATCGCTAAATTGCAAAAAAAACGCTGGCCTAAATGCCAGCGTAGCAATGATCGAATCGACGTTGATTGAACAAGATCCGATTTACTGGCAACAACGTCGTTGAAACATCGAACGAATTCGGCTCATGAATTTTCCGCGGTTACTACACGGATCGCCTGCCGGTTGCCAGTTTGTTGCCGCATCACATCCGCAGCATGGTTGCGCAGCGGTTGTTCCTTCGACGGTGGTCCCTGCAGCACTTGGAGTCGGTGCAATCTTCTCTTTCATTACTTTGTCCTTGGGCTTTGCTGCCGGTTTCACAGCCGCCTTCGTTTCCTCCGCTTTTGCTGCGGCTTGTTGGGCAGCTTTTTCCTGGTCCGCCTTGATTTGGGCCGCATTCTTGATTTGGTCGACTGGAATGTCGGACGGCGAAATTGGACTGGATTTTTCTTGCGCAAATGAATTCACGCCAAAACAAAGCAGCGTAGCAAATACTGCAACAAACATTTTTTGGGACATTTTCTTCTCCGGTAAAGACGACGAATTCCGTATAAAACACGGAACATTCAGTGTAATGATGTTAGCAATCGTTTTTCAATCATTGAATTTTAATTCAATCGAAAATGACTACCTACCTGGCAAGATCCTGGCGTTCGACCAATTTTTTTAAGAATAGAGCCGGCTTTTGATTCGCCCATCTTTAAAACTTGAATTCCGGTATGATCGACACCTCGAACTTATTCACACCGATTACCTCCTAAATTGATGAAAAATACAGAAGAGCAGCAGCGCATCCAATTGAAGACAGCGGCCCGAAACATTGTGGTGAAAGTCGGCACGCGAGTGCTTACCAACAAGGGGCGAGTCGATTACGAGCAATTATCAAAACTGGTTCATCAGCTTCACGAATTAGGTTCGCAAGATCGACGCGTCACGTTGGTGAGTTCAGGTGCGGTAGGTACGGCCATGACATTGCTCAATTCTGATCGGCCAAAAGGGTTGGGCGATTTGCAGGCCTTCGCCGCGATCGGTCAGGCAGAATTGATTCATCTTTACAACAAAGAGTTCACAAAGTTTGGTCGGTATGCGGCTCAAGTGCTTTTGACTGCAGATGACATGAATCATCGCAAACGGTATTTGAATCTGCGAAACACTTTTTTCGCCCTGTTCGAATTGGGAGCTACTCCGATTGTCAATGAAAACGATTGCGTTGCAACGGATGAGATTGCGATTACGTTTGGCGATAATGATCGACTGGCAGCAACGGTTGCGATGTTGGTCGATGCGGACCTTCTAATTATTCTTTCTGATGTCGATTCTCTGTACAGCCGTCACCCGTCAGACCTCGCCGCCAAACGGATTTCATTTGTAGAATCGATTGATGAAAGCGTTGCAAATTTGGCCTCTGATTCGACAGGTCTCGGGTCAGATGGGCAATTTTCGAAAGGGGGTATGTCCAGCAAAATCAGCGCTGCAAAAATGGCGACCTCGGCCGGCATACCAGCCATTGTCGCAGGTGGTCGCGTCGAAAATATCTTGCCGAAGCTACTTTCGGCCGAGTCGCACGGAACGCTTTTCGGTAGTGTGCAACCGAGTATGAGTTCTTGGAAACGTTGGCTGAAAAGCTCCACCGAAGCGGTCGGTAAACTGGTGGTTGATGAGGGGGCGGTCCAAGCGATCCACCAGAACGGGAAGAGCCTGCTGCCGATCGGAGTAAAGCAAATCAGTGGTGATTTTCAGAAAGGTGATCTCGTTTTGATTGGTGGACCCAACGGAAATGTCGTAGCCCATGGCGTTTCCAATTACTCCAGTACCGATGCGGCAAAGATTTGCGGGCAACATTCCGAGCGAATTGCCGAATGTCTGGGTCGAAATGCCGATTCCGAGTTAGTACATCGTAATAATTTGGTTCTGGTTTGATTTTGACCTGATATTTCGTCCTGATTTCCCGACTTTGACAAAAGAATGGCAGCTGCTCATTCTCAATTCGATTCGATGAACTAGAATAGAACAATCGCCATTTATTGTTTTTGATTCTCGCCCGCTCTTGTCGAAAAAATCGTTCAATCGTGAACCCTACTCCCAGCAAAATCAAAGTCGAAAAAGCTTCCAACGTAAAACTGCCATGCTATTTGTTTGACCGATCGCCTGACCTCGCGCAGCATGTTGCCAACATCATCGTAACCGTCATTCAAGAACGAAATGCGCTGGGGCAGGACGCTGTGCTTGGACTTCCGACAGGCTCGACGCCGATCAACGTCTATCGTGAATTGGTTCGTATGCACAAAGAGGATGGACTCGATCTTTCTCGAGTCGTGACATTCAATTTGGACGAATATTACGGCGTTTCACCAAATAAGCTTCAAAGCTACCATCGCTGGATGCATGAGCAGTTCTTTAACCATGTCAACATTCCCGTGGAAAATATCAACATTCCCAACGGCATGATTCCACGGGAAGAAGTTGAGCAACATTGCCGAGCTTACGAAGATAAGATTTCGAAATCGGGCGGGATCGATATTATCATTCTTGGAATCGGTGGCAACGGTCACATTGGTTTCAATGAGCCATTCAGCGTTCGTCAGAGTCGGACGCGTTTATGCACTCTCGATCCGGTGACTCGTCGTTCAGCCTCAAGTGATTTCTATGGTGAGAAGAACGTGCCAACCCAAGCCATCACGATGGGTTTGGGAACGATCATGGAGGCGCGAAAGGTCCTTTTAATGGCCCTGGGTGAACATAAAGCGCCGATCATCAAGGAGCTCTGTGAAGGCAATATTTCGGAACGTGTTCCAGCCTCGCACTTGCAAGATCACCCCGACGTTATGATCCTGGTTGATGAAGCAGCGGGCGGGCATCTGAAGTGCAGCAAGACACCTTGGCTGGTTTCCGATGTAGAGTGGAGCGACGAAACGATCAAACGGGCTGTGCTTTGGCTTTGCGAGCAAGCTAACAAGTCGTTGCTAAAGCTGGATGACAACGATTTTCGAAATCACAATCTTCATCAGCTTCTTCGTCGGTTTGGCCCTGCCTCGCGAGTTTCTCATGGCGTTTTTCGTGAGATGATGAAAACGATCGAGTATCATCCGGCTGGCAAAAAAAGCAAACGAGTCGTCTGTTTCAGTCCTCATCCCGACGATGATGTAATTAGTATGGGAGGAACGTTGATTCGCCTGAACGAAGATCAACACAATGTTCATATCGCATACATGACCAGTGGTAACATTGCAGTTTTCGATCATGACGCGTCGCGCGTCGCAGACCTGGTGACCGAATTCAATCGGATGTTCGAAATTGATAAAGACAAGTCTCAAGCGGTCGAGGTGGAAGTCGCCGAAGCGTTTTCGAAAAAAGAGCCAGGCGAACCGGATGTCGACTCCGTTCGGAAAATCAAGACTTTAATCCGATGGAGCGAAGCCAAAGCGGGGGCAATTGTTGCGGGATGCCCGGAAGAAAATTGCCATTTTCTGGATCTTCCGTTTTATCGAACCGGCACCGTGGATAAAAAGCCATGGGGTCAAGACGATGTTCAGATCATTCGAAATTTAATCCATGAAGTTAATCCGGATCAGATCTATGTGGCGGGGGACCTTTCCGATCCACATGGGACCCATCGTGTTTGTGCGGAAGCCATTTTTGAGGCGTTACGACAAATCGAAGTAGAGTTTGGTGGCCGCCCGGACGTGTTGCTTTACCGCGGTGCTTGGCAAGAGTACGAATTGCATGAAATTCAGATTGCTGTTCCGCTTAGCCCCACTGATATGGAAATCAAAAAGAAGGCGATTTTTAAACACGAAAGCCAAAAAGACGAGGCGTTATTCCCTGGATCCGATCCGCGTGAATTTTGGCAGCGAGCAGAAGATCGCAACATGGGAACAGCCAAGAAGTACAACCAAATTGGTTTGCCAGAATATTTCGCGTTAGAAGCATTCGTCCGCTGGGATGGTGTTCCCATTTAGGCTTGATCGAGGTGGTCGCCAACATCGGCTTGGCAGCGCTGGTTTGGCAACGGCGTCTAATGTGAAATCAAGCTTTTAAATAAATCTAACGCTGGATTCGCGTCGCGGTTTTTCTGCACAACAAAGTCGTAGCATTCGTCTTCGATTGGTAAAAAATCAAGCGTCGAATCGTTTACCGCTGCTTCAATTGCGATGCCCCAATCCGCGCGGTTTTGTGCAATCGCCGTGCAAACAGCGTGGTGATTACTGGTCTGCTTTTCATAGCCAACGGGTTTGGTTCCCGAATCATCGATTCGCAAAATCAATTGATCGATCAGAATGCGGGTCCCGCTCCCTAGATTCCGATTGATCATCAAGCAATCTGGGTCGTCCAGGGCAGAAGCGATTGCCTCGAGGGCCGACTTGTTTTCGAACCGCGAATCTGTTTTCCGGAACACAAAACCTTGGGTGCGTTTGTAACCCGGTACCAGCATCAAGTCATCCGACAAAAATGGTGAGTTGTATTCGCCTGATTCGGCATCCAACAAATGAATTCCCGCCACGTCGCAATCGCCATTTTGGACTGCTCGAAGCCCGCCCAAGGATCCAACAGCGATAAACTTGACTTGGAAACCGGCTTGTTGAACCTCACTTAAAATTCTATCCAAAACAACGCAATGACTTCCAATGACCACCAGGTCGGCAGGCCGAATGTCACGACCAATTAACTGCACGTCGACCACTGCGTTTGCTTCGACGATTTCCGTGTGGCGATCAATCGTAATAAACCCGTCAGCTTGACTAAACGTTGTCACGCTTCCGGAACCCTTGCCCATAGGGAAGGCCCGATTATTGGGTTCGGAATTCTGTTTGGTTTGCCTGGTCAGTCCCACCAGTAGATATTCAGTTCGGCCGATTTCCGAGTTGGCTTTGGTTGCCAAAGTGGCCCGGATAACCTTGTTTTTTTCTGCACCGGCACCCGCAAACTTACGAATCACCGGCGCGACGAACTCGTGAAAAGTGAAAATCGCAGACGTGGGAAAGCCGGGCAGGACAACCACTGGCTTTCGTTTTGTCACCGCCAGACAGATCGGTTTTCCCGGTTTTAATGCGACGCCATGTGCAATGATTCCGGGGTCATTGAATTTTGAAACGACTTGGTACGATAAATCGCCGTCTCCTTTGCTTGTTCCGCCGGACAGTAATATGATATCGGCATTGTCCGTCGCGCGATCGACGATCAGATTAAGTTGCGTAAGATCATCGACTGCGATTCCCATTTCTATCGCCTCACCGCCAAGTTCACGAACGGCGTCAGAAATAATCCGAGCGTTCGAATCGAAAACGAGGCCCGGTTTCATTTCCTCTCCGGGAGCAATGATCTCATTTCCGGTGGAGATGACGGCGACGATTGGACGGCGAAAGACGCAGGCTTCAGTTTTACCGATCGCGGCTAACACACCCGTTTCGCGGCTGGTCAATTTTTGCCCGGCTCGCAAAACCGTTTCGCCATGAGAGATATCTGTACCGGCGTACGAAATCCCTGAACCTGGGAAAACGGACTTTTTGATGACCAGTTGTTTCACATCGCCGACGTCTTGAACATCGGTGTGTTCAATAAGGCAAACTGCATTGGCGCCGCGCGGGATCATTCCGCCCGTCGAGACCGTTGCAGCTTCGTTGGACGTCAGTTGGAAATCACAACCATCGCCTGCCGCGATGGTCTCAGTTCGAAGCATCAGGGTCACCGGTGCGTTTTCACTGGCCCCAATCGTATCGGTAGAGTTTACTGCGTATCCATCGAAATTAGAGCGATCGAAACAAGGAACATTGGTATCGGCAAACACATCGAAGGCCAAAATTCGACCGAGGCATGCTGACAACGGTACAATTTCAGAACCGAGTGGGCGCATGTCGAGCGCGGACTCAAATTTTTCCTGAGCTTCGTCGCGATTGATGACGTTTAGAAATTGAGTTTGTCTTGTCAAATTAACCTATGTCGGTAACAAAATTCCAGTGCAATTGAGGTTCTCGTCGACATTGTGAAAACGAATGCCTTGTATCAGAATAGACGCTCAGATGTTTCCGCAAAACCGGGAACGGCATTCCATCGCTTTCAGATTTTTTTGGCAACATGAAAAGATACTTTTTGATTCTGCTCACTTTGATGCTGGTTTCGTGTGAAGGAGACTCGGATACATTAAAGCCAATTGATCGGCCGAAAGCAGAGGTTAGCTTTGTCACAACGCCTCACAACATTGTTGAAAAGATGTTGGATTGGTGTGAACCAACTCAAGATGATTACATTGTTGATTTAGGATGTGGTGATGGGCGAATCATCATCACTGCCGCAAAGAAATATGGTTGCAAAGGCCGCGGTTACGATATCGATCCCAAATTAATCGCAATCTGCAAAGATCGTGCAAAGGTCGAGGGGGTGGAAGATTTGGTCGAGTTTTATGAGCAAGATATTTTCGAAACTGAGTTGCCGAAACAAGCAACAATCGTGACGATGTTTCTTCTTCCCGAAATGAACCTGCGTTTGATGCCTTATCTACAAACCTTGGCGGATGGTGTTCGTGTTGTATCACATCATTGGGAAATGCCAGGTGTCAAACCAGCGAAGTATGAAAAGGTGGACAACAGCAACAAGAACTGGCCGATTTCCAATGTTTATTATTTCAAGACGCCTATGTTGGTCGAAGCGAATTGGATGCCAGAACCGAAAACGGCAATCAGTATCGACTTCATGAAAATCAAAGACGTTTTGAAATTTACGGGCGAAGCCGAACCTGCAAAAGAATGACTTTCGGTACCCATCGTGGCGACCAGCCGCTCTCAACAACCTGCTGATTTGCTAATCCCCAGGTTAATGTCGGAAGTAAGTATCGGAAGTAAACCGATTCTTCTGAATGCTTCGCCGATGTCGTGTTGCTACGCATTCATTTTTTTAAATCGCAAGTCATAACGTTGGGGTATGCCTTGGAATTGCATCCATCGATGGATCAGGCTTTCTTTGAAACAAATGGTTTGCGTCGTTTCGGAAAACAGGTTTTGCAAATTTCGCATCGGGTCCCGTCACACCCACGTGCCGAACAATATTCGCGGCCGTAGAAAATGATTTGCAAATGTAAATCATTCCAAGTCGATTCCTGAAAGAGTCTTTTCAAATCTCTTTCTGTTTGTACGACGCTTTTTCCATTGGTCAAACCCCACCGTTGCGCAAGACGGTGGATATGCGTATCAACAGGGAACGATGGATGCCCGAACGCCTGCGCCATCACAACGCTGGCCGTCTTGTGCCCAACTCCCGGTAGCGATTCCAAATCTTCGAAGTTGTCGGGTACTATTGAGTCGAAATGATCGACGAGGATGTTTGACAATCCGTGGATCGCTTTTGCTTTTTGTGGGGCAAGTCCACATTGCCGAATGTAGTTTTGAATTTTCGCTGCTGAAAGTTTCGACATTCGTTCCGGTGTGCTCGCTGCTTGGAAAAGAGCCGGCGTCACTTCGTTCACTTTTTTGTCCGTGCATTGAGCGCTTAAAAGAACCGCGATCAACAACGTAAATGAATCTACGTGATCAAGTGGGATCGGGGGATTGGGATAGAGTTCAGCCAAGCGTTTTTGAATAAACTCAACTCGGTCTGCTTTTTTCATAGAAGGAACGCTTTTGAGTGCATGAAGTCTGTTTGAATCGATTGAGAAAAATGAAGAAAAAAATAAATTTAGTGATTCCGCAGCGATGTGGTGCGGGATTTGAAAATCTTTTGTAACGAGACATGACCACCCTCATTCTATCATTTATTGCACTTGTTTCGATTGCGACCTTCATCGTGCTCTCAACCGTTGGTATTGGAAGGCTATTCTTTAACCGGTGTTTCCCTGAAATTAGGGACTTGCTCTTTCATCTTGGCTTGAACATCGGAATCACCCTGATCATTTCGCGTGAGATCAGAGTTGTTTTTAGCTGTTCCGGTTCTGTTGAATCACAATTTTTCGACCTGCAAAGAATGTCTTCAATGATTTTGAGGATTTGCAAATCCTATTTTAGCAATGCAAAATCACTAGCACTGATGGAGCAGAATTGCATGAGTATTTTATATCTGCGATGAAAGGAGAATCGATCGATTCAAAACCGATTGGAACGGTCCTTCACTTTCATGGCAGTGACCGCAATATTTCATTAACAGCCAAAAACACTGTTTGGCTTGCCAAATGGATCCAACGTTTTTGCGTTTGATTATTGTGGTTACGGTAAGTCGCTAGGAAAGCTAAGTCGAGAAAAGGTAATTGAGAGCGGAGTTTCAGCGATTCAATTTGTGAGCAATCACAAAAATATTGACCCGCCAAAATTGTGTTTTGGGTGCAAAGCTGGGTTGGCAACTTGCAATCAATTCTGCAAACAAGTCCGAAAAGACAGGCCTTGTCGCCGTGATCGCTGAGGCGACCAGCTCATCGTTCAGCCATCGTGTAAACGACAAAATAGCAAGCATGGGACCGCATTGGCTTATGCACTGGTCTGGGTGGCTGCTTGCATGCGATGAATATTTTGCCATCCATTCTGTGTGGAGCCTTTAGCTTATTCCATTGCTTTTGGTCCATGGCTCAGCCGACAATGTGGTGATGCCACATCAGAGCGAAGGGCTATTGCAAAAGGCGAATGAGCCGATCGCTGGGCTAGAGAGTAATGCATCAAGCAGTTACTTTTTAGCCGTGCCATCTAGGTTAAAATGCTTTAAAAACATTTCTTCCATTTGCTTTTTTCGCCTGGCCATATACTCGCTCGTTAAGATCGAGCCATGGCTTCCGGGAACCAATGTAACATCCGCGTCTGACCCAAGTTCCTTCAGCGCTTCGCCAAGTAGTTTTGTTGCGCCGTCTAGATAAAACGTATCCTCGGTGCCCATCAGCACGTGCATTTTGCCAGAGAGTTTTGGCGCAAGGGCAGTCCACTTACTTCGCAGTATTAATTGAATGTCATATTTTTTCCAAGCGTCCACAACCTTGGGATCAACTTTGCCGGTTTGCCGATTCCACATTCGCGCCGGTAGCCCTTTATCATCCAACGGAGAAAAGACGGCCTCGAAGGAGCGAAGCTGTCCACCTCGACCCAGGGTATCATCCATTTTTGCAAAGTCTGGATACCAGATCATGACTTGGGTTCCGTTTCGAGCCAGTGGTTTTTTCGACTTGTCGGCAAAAAAATAAATGCTCTCAGGTTCTTCCGAGTACAGATTGGTTTGTTGGTAGTCGCGGAAATCCACCGGATCGGGAGCAGTGCTCCAAAGTCCGCCAAAGTCGTCCGGATAATTAACCTGCAACCAAATTGAGGACCAGCCTCCGCTACTGTGACCGCCAACATAGCGTGCTGATGCATCGGAAACGGTTCGGAATTGCGAGTCGATCAATGGGATCATCTCTTTCACGAAAGCATCGCCACGCGGACCATTGGTTGCGCTATTGGCGTAAACGTGATGCCCCCATTTGCATTCACCCGTCAAAATCACGTGAATGTACTCGAAATCCTTGGACGGGCCGGTGTCTTTTCGTCGTCTATAACGGTTTGTTGAGTTGTACACCGTTCCGCCAAATCCCGTGATTTCGTAAAAAACAGGATAACGTCTTTCGGGCTCAGCTAAATAGCTTGCCGGTAGAATCACAGCCGCCTTCTCCAGCACTTGGCGTTGATGGAATTTGCCGAGGAGCTTACTCTCGAGCGTGACAAGTTTGACGAATTCTGTTTCTACAAATGGACGTGCCTTGACGACTTCTGTCAGCATAAACGGCACGGATTTCGTGGTTTCGGTTATTTCAATTTCCACGACTTCACTGTAAATATTTCCAACACCCGTTCCTGGCGACGGTGAATAAAAGTCCTGATCCAAAAGCGCTTGCAGTCGATAAGTGCCGTTGGGGAGTTTTGAAATGGGAACGGGAAAACAATCAGCATTATCATCAAGTGATTTCGTTTCTTCCGGTTTCATCTCAACGACATCAAGACCAAAAAAGGGCTCAGGGCGGAACCAGTTCGGCCCCATTCGAGGTTCACCTTGTTTGCTGGCAAAGACGTACAGTCGGCCAGAGATCGGTTTATCGCCCAGCGTTTTGGAAAGAGTCACTTCAAAGGAAAGATCATCGATCGCTGATAAATTTTCGATTTGAACAAATGCCAACACGCACGCGAAAAACGCAAACGGGAGAAATTTGATTTTGCTGTGAATCGAAATCAACATAGGAGCCTTGGCGAATGGTTGCTGGTGCATTGAATTTTGTGGATTCATAAGTTGCTTAGTGAGTAAAATCACCGCTGGTTGCGATCAATATGATGCCGTTCGCTCCCACGGTACAACACAATTTTTTCATGGTAAACGACAGAATCAGCGCTGCAACGGGCTATTATCGCTTGGAATCACCGATTCTTTCAACAGCTGAAAATCGATAGTTGCATTTCAGTTCGACTTTTTTCGCCGTATACTTTTGATTATTGGTTGCTTTTGATGTCGCCCATCAACAGGTTTGACCTTTTCCTTTAGCTTGACTTTTCAAGCTAATCAAATTCCTTTTGAATCGCGAGGATTCATTTTGTCGAAATATGTTTGTCGCTTTGGTGTCATGCGGTCGATTGGTGTCTTCGCCGCCAAAGGGAGTGACGGATTTTCGCGTGGCAATAAGGTCGTGATACGTACGAATCGCGGCATTGAAGTCGCTGAAGTCTTGGTCGAAGCAACGGATCACGTACTTTCTCAGATGGAAGATCCGATGTACGGGCACATATTGCGATTGCTAGCAGGTGAAGATCTCTCCGATTTTGAAGCGATCGAGAATCAAAAGCAGCGGCGTATGGACGACTGTCGGAGGATGATTGCTGAACAGAAACTGGATATGAAACTGGTCGACATTGAACAACTTTTCGGCCGAGAAAAAATGGTGGTTTATTACATTGCTGAAGAACGGGTCGATTTTCGCGATTTGGTAAAAGTTTTGGCGGGTGAATTTAAAACTAAAATAGAAATGCGTCAAATCGGTGTTCGGGATGAAGCAAAATTGTTGGCGGACTACGGAGATTGTGGTAAACCCGTCTGCTGCAACACTCATTTATCCAAAATGCCGCCCGTTTCCATGCGAATGGCGAAAGTGCAACGAGCGACTCTTGATCCGAACAAAATTTCGGGCAGATGTGGTCGATTGAAATGTTGTCTGCGTTACGAGTACGATACATATGAAGCGTTGCAAAAAGACCTTCCTCCGGTCGGCTCCGAAATTGTGACACGAGATGGAAAAGGTCGCGTTATCAATCTGGAAACTTTGACGGGCCAACTGGTCGTCTCGATGGAAGATAGACGTCGCATTATTATTGATGCATCGGAAGTTTTAACCATCACCAAGGTTGGTCCTGGAATCCTATAATTTAACTGCAAACTGTTTGGCAAATGACTGACGATTCGGTAGCGATACAGAAACTATTGAAAGCTGACCCACGTTACCGCTATGGCGCGTATGTGTTCGTCTCTGAAGCACTTGCGTATGCGCAAGATACGCTTGCGATGGGACGTGAGACCGTTACCGAACCGACGCTCGATTTGGATTCTGAAAAGGCGTCACCCGAACGTCATTTGACGGGACAAGACCTTTGCGAGGCCGTCCGTCAATTTTCAATTCAAGAGTACGGTTACATGGCCCGAGTTGTCCTCAAATCGTGGGGATTGGAATCGACCGGTGACATCGGCAACATTGTTTACAACCTGATTGATATTGGGCGAATGAAGAAATCAGAAAATGATCGTCGCGATCATTTTGATAACGTTTTTGATTTTGAAAACGCATTCGAAAAAGAGTTTGAAATTACGGCGTAGTGTCGATGGTTAGTCGTCGTTGGCTACAAAAAATGCTGCCATATCAGGTTGTGTCGAATGCATAAAAATTCAAAAAATACGGATCATCAAAACGATCCATTGATCAATCCAGATCCACCAAAACCAAACAACAAATTGGTGGTTTTTAGTGGCGTATGCATGGTCGGCTGGATGGTTTTCTTATTATATGTCGCAATCATCGCCAATCGTTAATTTGATTTTTCCAGCGACTGATTGGCATGCATTCCGAAAAAATGCAACGAACAAGGCTGAACATTTGCATTTACAAATCGGGCTTTCACGGATAAAAACGATGAGCGTTTTTTCTGAACTGCGAGCACAAGAATGATTTTAAATTTGAAGCCTAAGTTACTTGTTTTGATCAGCATCATCTGCTGTTTCGCCGGTTGTGATAGCATCAACCCGCAAGTCCAGTTGGAAAAGTGGATCGAGCAGCAAAAAGAGCAACAGCGTCTGCCGCATGTGATCGACAAGAACCTGAAGCTGATTGATATTCGCAGCGGCGAAATGAAGCTGATTCAGGTTTTCGAAATCAAAGGCCTCGGCGGGGAAATGCCCGATGAAAAAAAGGTAGAAATTAGAGAAAGAGTCGTTGAAGAATTGATTGCGAAAAAAGACCAGATCAAAAGCCTTATTGACTTTGGCATTGTCATGACTTTTAAGTATCAGAATCCCAGTAAAAAAGAGCTTTACGAGTTCGAAATCGATCCCGGTAAAGACTTGGAATGACAGCATTGCTGGCAGAAATGGTGAAAACGACCGCTTTCTGTTAAACAACGGTTAAGAGAACGTGAGAATTCGTGAATAAATGCGTTTTTCAGCCGAATTGGGTTAAACGCAAGAGAGAATTAATCGTAAACTTGCGACAGAAATAATATGTAGGTACGAAAAAAGACAAGACAATTTGTGCGTTCTCTGTCAGCACAAAAGAAGGAATGAAGATGTTCTCCTTATCCACCAAATTTTCGCCCGAGGCGACCAATTTCGAAAAAGCTGTTTTTGCCGGATATAGCTCGGCGGAATTGTACACGACTCCAACCCGATTGATGAGCTGGCGATCGCTTTCGAAAATCGCACGTAGCTTTGAATTGAATTATGCATTGCATTTTCCAACCGTTGGAAAAATTTTACATCAAACGGCTGAGGACATGGCTTGCCTGGCTCGTGATTTGAATTGCAACATCGTTGTCGTTCACGAAGAACATCTCGATGTCGCCAGAGAAATCAAGTTTATGGCCCCGGAGATTCAACTGGCTGTCGAAAATCACTTTATCCATTTTAATGATCTCGGAAACTGGTTGCGAACTTGCAGCGCAGCGACTCTCGACATCGAGCATCTGTGGAAATTCACCCTTCACGACTGCGAATTGTCTGCACTGCTACCGGTTGTTAAACAATTGCTTCATGAGCACGGTGACAAAATCAAACATATCCATTTGCCCGGTTACCTTCCTGGACAAGCGGAACACAAACCGATGTATTGCTCACGCGATATGGTGCTTGGTGTTTTCGATATTCTTTATGCAGAGGATTATGAAGGAATGGTCGTCAGCGAGCTGAATGTGCCATTTCAAAACGAATTTGAATTGAAGATGGATCGCTTGCTGTTTGAATCATGGCAAGCAAAACAGCCGGTCCCAGCGTGCTTTACCGATACTGCTGACAACGCATTCTTTTCGTCGGAATCGCAACTCTACTAAGCAGACAGTGGAATGTTTTGCCCATTTGGTTCGACAAAATTCTGCTGTTGAATAAACAGCAGAATGCCTTCTTGCTGGATTAAACCCGTCGCTAGCGATTCAGCCCCAAGACTTCAACGCCTTGTTCAAAAACGATATCGGTTGGGATGCCGCGTTGATTCACGCGATCGAGATCAGCTTTTAAGGTATCGCTGACGAAGCCCATGTCATCAGCGAACTTCGCTGCTGCGGAATAATCGCCATTGCCTTGCAGTCGCAAGATTTCACCGCTCAACGCTGCAATTGCGAGCTTCATTTTGTCCATGTTGACTTTGTAAAGTCCATTTTCATTCCGCGTGAATGCGCCTTTATCCTTGAAGAAGTTAAAACGAATCATGTTGGCTTTTCCATGAGCGCTACTTGCGCCGAATCGAACGCTGCGAAAGATCCCAGCCATAAAGGTGATGTAGTAATCTTCGATAACACCGTCGGTCAAATCGCCTGTTTCTAGCAGTTTGGAAACCATGTAAACACCAAGGATGTCGGCCTTGCCTTCTTCGAGTGCACCAGAAACTTCACGAAGTGCTTCACGCACGCGGCCTTTGCCTGTAATGGTCTCCTTAATTCCCAAACCGTGTGCAACTTCGTGGAACATGGTGTTGCCAAAAAACGCATCGAAGGTGATATGCTTTCGCTGCTCAGGAACGATTAAGACGTTTGCAATCGGGAGAAGGATTTGATCGAATTTGGCACGCATTGCGTTCTTTAATTGCAATCGTCGTGAACCTTTCTTCAATTGGACCTCTTCATCGTTGGGGAGGTTAATGGCAATCGTCTTCGAGCCCGCATTGCAATCGCCAGCATAGTAGATCACGTCGTAAGCATTCAGGTCTGATTTAGTCCCAGGCTCTTCGGATTTATACTTATCCTCAACGGGCAGTCCTTTTTGAAGCTTTGGAAGCATGGCTGCATATTTTTGAAGTCGTTCACTCCAGGACATATCTTTGACCAGGACGTAGCACTCGCACGATGCCTTGTAGCCAAACAGTTGATCCTCGTAAGTTTCAATCGGACCAATAACACAATCCAGGCGATTGCTTTTCATGTCCATCCACAAGAAATCACTGGGCTGATAATCGCCGCTCAGCAGAGCCGCAGCTCGTGAATTCA
The DNA here is from genome assembly GCA_905480545.1 of uncultured Pirellulaceae bacterium. GTDB lineage: Bacteria > Planctomycetota > Planctomycetia > Pirellulales > Pirellulaceae > JABAAE01. The sequence continues at coordinate 9,316 of CAJQQR010000266.1, read as the reverse complement.
AATACGCTTTTAATCCAGGGTCTTTTGCGAGCTTTGCGGCTTCCTTTAGTTTCTGTGCAGCTGTTCCAAACTCATTGGAAAATTGCTTGCTATAGGGAATCGCAATCAATTCGCCTTTTTCTTTTTCATCCCAACGAACAAACGTGTAAAGACTTTTGAGTTTTGGGTTGGTTTTGACTTGTGCGTCAAACTGTTCTTTGGTCATGTCAGCCGGATAGTAGTTTGCACCAGCGGGTTTTTTCCCGAATCCGGAGAGGAAAGGGCGGTTTTCTTGCAGTCGTTCCCATGGTCCGTAATTGATCATGACATGCCGTTTCAACATCGCCGTCTCGTTTTGTGAAAGCGACGGATTGATCTTGATGTTCGAAGCATCACCGTATGCCTGATACCAAAATGCTTTGTTCATTTCGTCTGCAGCTTCAATCAGCAACGGAATCATCTTGCGGTGATTTTCATCCAATTTTTCCACATCAGCGGTTAACTTCACCGTTGCATATTTTGTCAGGTCTTTGACATCGTCTACCGCGCGATCTTGCCCAAAAGATTGTGGGACAAGCAAAGTGCAGAACGCGAAGAGAGACATCGCAAAGATTATTGAGCGTTGAATGATCATCAGTGAGTTCCAGATTCAATTTGATGTAAAAAGTCGTGCTGCAGACCAATGATAAATCGCGAAATGGCAAAGAAATAGCCGCGGCTTATATTTTTGACCTACAAATTGTCCCAATGTCTGACCCGGTTGAAGCGCTGGTCGTTTCCGACATGTATGTGATGTTTGAGGCATTTAGAATGATTTCGTGGAAGACGAGTTGTACTACAGAATCACTCCCGCAACACACGCGGTCATGCAGCAGGCTATCACGCCTCCGATCATTGCTCGAAGTCCTAATTGAGCAAGGTCTTTCCGCCGTTGGGGGGCTAGTCCACCGATACCGCCGATTTGAATTCCTATCGCTCCAAAGTTCGCGAAACCGCTTAGTGCATAAGTCAGAATGACTTGTGAGCGTTCAGATAATCTCAATTCTTCTGCGACGTTTCCGTTGGTGTGTTCCCCTAAATCAGCAAACGCCAAAAATTCATTGGTTGCGATCTTTTTGCCCAAAATTTTTCCCGCTTCGCCACAATCTCGGAACTCAATTCCCATGATCCACGCCATGGGAGAAAAAAGAACGCTAAACAGTCCCTCCAAACTCCAATCGATATCAATCGCTGTCGACCGAAATAGATTCAAAAACCATTCGACACTCTCGCCCAGCAATCCCAACAGAAAATCAGCCATTGAAATCAACGCTAGAAACCCGATCAAACAAGCACCGATATTTAATGCCAGCTTCAAACCGTCGGTTGTGCCTTGGACTGCAGCGTCAAACACGTTTTCACCCGAAGAGGGTATCTCCAACTTCGACACGCCAAGCGTTTGGGATTGCTCGGTTTCCGGGACCATGATTTTCGCGATCAATAACGCGGCGGGTGCAGAAATAATTGACGCGGTAAGCAAGTGCCCGGCACTGATCTTGAATTCGCTGGCATAGATTGCGACCAGCCCACCACTTAACGTGGAAAATCCGCCGACCATCATCGCCATGATTTCAGATCGCGTCATGGTTGGAATGTAGGGTTTGACAACGAGTGGTGCCTCAGTTTGTCCAACAAAAACATTCGCCGCACACGCCAAGCTTTCTGAACCGGACGTGCCGATCGTTTTTTGCATCAGCCAGCCGATTGAGCTGACAACCATGGGCATGATTCGTAGGTAGTACAAAATGGACATCAGTGCCGAAAAAAATATCACGGTCGGCAGCACGCCAAACGCAAATGTTCTCAACAGTGAAGACTTGCTGTTCTCGGTTGAAATCGCAGCGTCATCTGGATCAGCAATAATGTTCGCATTTGCCAGCTTTTGCGGAGGATTGACATTGAAAACGAACTTTCTACCCTCGTCGGTGAAGTCCTCGATTTTCGCGAAAAAGCCGTCAACGGCGGCAAACGCAATTCCGTTTTGATAACGAGGCACACCATTATTGTCCGGAAAAGTCAATTTCCTGGTGCTGAAAACCGCAACCGCGAAAACCAGTTGCAGCAGAATCGCTCCCACCATAAGCCGCCAGCTAAATCGGGCTCGATTGTTACTCAGGATCCATGCCATGAACACGAAAACGAACAGTCCGATGAAGCTAATCAACTTAAGTTGAAACATGCGATTCTAAATCCTCAGAAAGATACCCACGTTATGAACCGAATGTCATTTTTTTGCCTCATCTTTTTCCGCTTTCACACCTTCGAAATCGCCTGCCGTCACAATCACTAGGTGTTCAAGGTCCACCATCTTTTTTATCGCCTTATCAACGTCCGCTTTGGTCAGTTTGGAGACATTGGCCAATCGTCGGCCAATGAAACTAGGATCACGACCATTGCGCTGGTACCGGTGTAAGATTCCAAGCAATTGCGACTCTTTTCCTAGAACGCCGTTAAGCTGCTTGATATAGCCTTCCTTTGCTCGTTCGAGTTCGTCCGGGCTGACGCCGCTCTCCCGAATCTTTCCATACTCTTCGTTGATTACTTCAACCAAGCGATCTCGGTTCTTGGGATTGGTAATCGCTTGAGTCATGAACATACCTACGCGGTCCATGGAATCCGCGCGGAACATTGAGCCGACACCGTATGATAAACCTTCCTTTTGCCGAACACGTTCGCCAAGCCGATTTGCCAACGCGCCGCCACCAAGAATGTTGTTTCCGATAAACATCGCTTCCCAGTCTTCGTCATCGTCACGAATTTGTAAGTTTGTCCCGGCGAAAAAGACTGCCATCTTTTTGTCTGGCGTGTTGATCGTGATCGATTCCTTTTCAGGGGCCAGGTAAACATCTTCGATTCTTTGATACGCGACTTTTGATTTCCAACCTGCCAATGCGTCCTCGACCAGACCAAGAGATTCCTTCGGATCAAATGCACCTAGAATCGTCAATTCGCCGACTGAACCGGAAACGAATCGTTCATAAACGGCTTTTACGTCATCTAACGATACGGCTTTCGCTCGTTCCAGCGATTCCTCAATGGTTGGGACGTAATGGATGCTTCCTTTCTTGAATGCTCGCATTTTCCGAACGAGTTTCATTTGACCTAAAAACGCTGGATCTGATTTCGAAGATTCGATTTGATTGATCGCCTGGTTTTTGATGACCTTAAATTCTTCTTCTGGGAAAGTCGGATTTCGCAAAATGTCCTTCAGCAACACAAGCGTTTCCGCCAACGTCGACTTTCGTGCAGTGATATTAAATGTAACTTCCCCCGCAGATCCCGTTGCGGAAATGCTTGCCTTCAATTCCGTCGCTTTGTCCTGAATCTGTTGGTAGGTCAGGGACTTCGTTCCTCGCGTCCATAATTGAGGAAGGAGACCTGCGGCATCGTTGATTGCCTCATCGGATAAAACTTTTTCATTTCCGTATCGAAGTGTTAATTTTAAAAATACACGGTCCAAGCGAGTCTTTTTTGGCAGCAAGCCGTATTTGATTCCAGTCGAGAGTTTCCCGTTAACCAGCCGGGCAGAGATGTTTGCAGGGGTTGCCTCGAAGGCTTCACCCTCCGATATTTTCGCTCGGCCTTTGTAATTTTTAACAATGTCAGCCACGATTGGATTTGAGGGAATCGTTGAGCGGCTGGGTTCGGGTGTCGGTACAAATTCGCCGACCGTTCGGTTGCTGGTTTTCAAATACCTTGCGGCGACACGTTTGACGTCTTCCGCTGTTACTTTTTCCAGTCGATCGCGATGCAAAAAGAACAATCGCCAATCGCCATATGAAGCCCATTCAGTGAGTTGAATCGCCAGTTGTTCTGCATTGGCAAGCAGGTTTTCGCGTCCTTTCAAAAATTCCGATACCGCACGTTTGACTTCAGCGTCTGTTACGCCGTCGACTCCCATGTCCTGGATGGTCGAAAGCATCACGTTGCGAACGTTTTTAACATCTTGCCCTTTTTTTACCTCCAGCATGCAAAGCAACATGCCTGGGTCATGCCCAACCATTGCTTGCGAAAAAGCACTTGAAGCCAAACCAGGTTCGATCAAACTCTTGTAAAGCCGACCACTTGGCTCGGTACCAAGAACGTGTGCCAGAACTTGTACGGCTGGATAATCCGAATGCGAAGCTGAAGAAACATGGTAGCCGACCCCAAGCATGGGAACATCGCCAACCCGATTTAATGACACCATTCGCTCACCATCTTGTGGCGGTTCGACCGTATAGGTCTTTGGAATTTTTGTCTTGGGATTTTCAAGTGCCCCAAAATATTTGTTGCAGAGCTCAAGTCCATTTTTCAATTCAAAATTTCCGGCAACGACAACCATTGCGTTGTCCGGTCGATAAAACTTGCGATAAAACGCTCGCAAATTGGTGATTGGAACTCGCTCGATATCAACCTTGTTTCCGATGGTTGATTTACCGTAATTATGCCACTCGTAGGCATTCGCCATGATGCGTTGAAAAAGCATTCGAAACGGCGAATTTTCGCCAGATTCAAATTCATTTCGAACGACCGTCATCTCAGAACTCAAATCTTCACCACGGATAAAACTGTTGACCATTCGGTCGGCTTCCATGCTGATTGCCCATTCCAGATTTTCGCCTGATGCAGGTAAGGTTTCGTAATAGTTCGTGCGATCAAGCGACGTGGTGCCATTCATGTTGATCACGCCACGATCTTTTAGCTCCTTGGGAATGTTTTGGTGCGACGGCGTCCCTTTGAACAACAGATGTTCAAGCAGATGGGCCATTCCGGTCTCCCCATACCCTTCATGTCGGGAGCCGACAAACAAAGTGACGTTTACCGTAATGCTGCTCGATGATTTGTCAGGAAAAAGCAAAACACGACAGCCGTTGTCTAATCGGTATTCTGTGATGCCTTCAACATCAGCCACTTTTTTCGGAGCCTGTGCGAAAGCATCCAAAGGGAGCATCGCAATTGCAAACAAGGTCGCAATGAGAATGAACGGTTTCATTTTTGTTCTTTTGAAAAAGATGATTTGATTTTGGGGTTTTGGATTGCTTTCGGCCAAAAGCCAAGCGGACCGGGTTTCGAATTTGAAGCGGAGTCCAGTTTAACTCACACTACCAGTGATTTTCAAACGGTTCATTCCAACGCAATGCAGCGGATGACGTTTCCCGCTAATATTCCAGCAAGCTATACGGATGAAAGCCGCTTAGCTTTTCTGCTCCGCCGAGAAAGCTAAGTTCAATCACAAAGGCACAGCCAACTACCGTTGCACCACAATCGGTTATCATCCGACAACAGGCCTCGACCGTTCCACCGGTCGCCAACAAATCGTCAACAACCAAAATCCGCTGTCCTTCGGAAACTGCATCGATGTGCATTTCCAGTGTATCGGTGCCATACTCTAAATCATAAGTCAATGATTTGGTCTGGAATGGCAGTTTGCCGGGCTTACGAATCGGGACAAATGGAACGTGCAGTTCATGAGCAAGTGGTCCACCGAAGATAAAGCCACGGGCTTCAGCCGCCACAATCGCGTCAATGTTGTCATTGCTGTATTTTTCCGCTAACAAACGCGTTACTTCTTTGAACGCGGATGGACTGGAAAGCAGTGGCGTAATGTCTTTAAACAGAATGCCCTCTTTGGGGAAATCCGGCACGTCACGAATGTATTCTTTTAGGTTCACGTTTTCGCCATTTTGTTAAATCAATTAAGCCAGTCAATATAAAATCAACTGAGCAGATTTAACAGCACGCGTGGGCGGCTTTCGCGGCCAGATGAATCCTATTTCCCCGTCCGTTGTTCGCGGAACTTCTCTAGGTATTGTCGATGTTGCGGCAGAATCGTGTTGCGAATCGACTCGCCGAGCGATTTTTTTTCTCCAAGGACAGTCGTTGTGTCGACATTCTTGGGCTGCAAATTTTTGGCGTCCGATTTTTCAACCGCCATCAACTGACTTTGTTCCATGTTGATTTTATTCAATGGCAAAACAATCGGATCGAATTTGCTATCCCGTGGGTCACGCTCGCGTCCAAATGACATCGGTGACGGCCCTCCACCGCGAGAAGGTGCACCTTGTCCACCCATTGCTGCCTGGCATCGCGCTGCCATCGCTTGAGAAAGAGCGCCTGATTTGGCCATTTCTTTCAACTTGTCTGCCATCGCTTTTTTCATTTCTTTCATTTTTTGGGCGAGGCCAACGAGGTCTTCGTCGGGCGATTTGCCGTCACCCTGACAGTTGCATTGTCCCTTTTTAATCACCAGAAAATCTTCGGGTGCGATCCCTGCATCGGCGGCTTTCTTCTCCCATTGTTCAAGTTGCTCCTCTTCGATTGGTTCCATTTCAAATGAGGAACGTAAATGCAAGTCAATTTCAGGTCGAAGAGAATCAAGCTCTATAACCTCAATTTTCCCATCCGCAATGACGTCACGAACACCTTCCAGAATTTCCAGCGGAACTCTCGCGTATTGCATCTCAGGGATTTTCAACTCTTCAACAATTTTGTCGGAAGCTGCCAGCTCTTCTTCTTCAATTTCATTATTCAGAAAGATCTGAGCGATAACGGTGTCCTCTTTCAGTTCCGTTAAGGCCGGTTGCTGATTTTCAAGAAGGGCCATGTCCGACTCAGGCAATTTGAGATCCGCAAGTCGCTGCTTTAGATCGTCCAGTTGTTGCTTCGTCAATTCCAGTGGCTTTTGAGTATCCAATTCTTGCTTGGCAAGTTTCTCTGCGAGCTCCTTGAGTTGCGACTCCAGCGTTTTGCCTTCGCTGTTTTTCTCAAGTTCCTTCAATTTCCTCATTTCCGACTGGGAAAGATCACTGAGGCGATCCTTTTGATCCAACCCAAGCTTTTCCAGTTCTTTCTCGATTCGTTTTCGAGTTTCTGGTGAAAGTTGATCACTCAAGAATAGTTTGGCTTCCGTTTTTTGCGCTAGCTCCATTTCCTTCATCTGTTCCTCAAGAGCCTTTAGCATTTCTGCAAGCTCTTGGTCGTTGGATAATCCTTTTTTGAACGCGTCGTTCAACTCCTTGCTTTTTTGCAACATGTCATTCAACGCTTGCATTTGCTCAAGTCCTGAACCCCCGACGGAATTGGCTTGATCCTCGGCTGCTTCCTCGATCTCCGACAGGTCCTCGCTTTCCTTTACCATGTTCTGCGCTGCAAGTGCTGCTTCTTCCGAAATTCGATCTGCGAGTTGATCAAGTGACTGCCATGTATTCGCCGGATCGATGCTGCTCGATTTTTCGGAAATTTGATTAAGCTGTTCTTCTAGCTGCTCGGCAAGCTCCGGCGTGATGACTGCTTCTTTTTCCAGAACATCAATTTGATTTTGATAGTTTGTGATCGGACCCGACAAGTCCATCTTTTTGCTTTGCATCAGCTTCTCGATTGGAAACAGGAACGCGCCCGCAATGAATGCTACCGACAACAACATCATCAACAGATGCCGCCCCGATTTGTATTCGATGGTGGGAAGGCAAGACTCGTCAAGGTTCTTTAGGGAAACCGCATGTCCGACTTCGCCATTCATCATTAGCATGCCACCAAGTTGGGCCTTGGCATCGATCAGTTCAGGGAAGCGATCCTTAATCACCTGCAGAGATCGGTACGCAAAAATGATCGCACCAATCAAGATGAATGCCAGACCGAGCCAGACGAAGCTAAGGTAGCTTATCCCGGTTGAAAATTGGCTGAAACGAAACGCGAGAGCAATGGTTCCATAAAAAAATAGAAACACTGTGGTCGATAACAATGCCGCCCGCAGAAAGCTCAATCTGAAATAGCGCCACGAAAGTTGACGGAGAGCAGCCTGAATTTCATTTTTTGATCGGAATGATGGATCCAATGTAGCCACAACGCCATGCCTCGAAAAGTAAAAGCTTCATGAAATCTCTGTACAACCGCCCTGTACGCTTCAACTTTATGTTAATTCGAGACGAGCGGCAAATTCAGTTGTCCGTGTAGACTGTATCCCATCTACTTAAGTTGCAGCCGATTGCTGAGAGGATCGCGATTGCGACCCTGCTTTGTATCCTCAATTGGTGCGATTCTGTTTGAAATTTAATATTCGAACATCAAAACAAAACGATTTGGAGAAAAATTCGTTTCAGCGAATCGCTTTGGTTTCGAGTATTTCATAGCAAAAACCCCAGTGAAATAGGGTGTTTTCGCATTTGCCCTGATCTTGAAGCGTAGGCTTCTCAATATTGCACCGCTTGACAGATCGATTCCCTGCTCGACTATCATTCAAAAAATCCGCACGGAAGCGTCGTTTGGTATTGTCAATTCATTTCGGCAAGATTTTCGAAAATTTTCGGCCTGAATAATCGGATCGTAACACGGAAGCGAAACACGACTGGAATTTGTGAACCAAAACACAGATAGACTATTTACAACTCTTGTCACCAAAACAAATTGGATCTTGTTGGCGCTGTCCGCAACCGTTTGAAACCTTCAGCCGTTTCATTCGACGCCCCCAACGTGTTTCAAGGATTTTGCTGAAAGACCTTACAAGCTGAAAACCTGCGAAAAGACACCCAAAGTAATGGCTAAAAAAGAAGCTTCAGCAAGCAACAAATCGTTGGTGATCGTGGAATCACCGGCCAAAGCACGCACCATCGAGAAGTATCTGGGACCCGGGTATCAGGTCGAAGCGAGTATTGGACACATCCGTGATTTGCCGAGTGGGCGAAAAGAAATGCCCGAAGAACTCAAACAAGAGGAATGGGCGAATCTTGGCGTCAATGTTAACGATGGCTTTAAACCGGTTTACGTTGTTCCACCCGACAAGAAGTCGCATGTATCGAAGCTGAAAAAGTTAGTCAAAGAATCCAAAGAACTCTATCTCGCGACCGATGAAGATCGCGAGGGTGAAGCGATCAGTTGGCACTTGCATGAAGTCCTAAATCCAAAAGTGCCGGTCAAACGCATGGTCTTCAACGAGATCACGAAGACCGCGATTCAAAAAGCGCTTGAAAATACTCGTGATATCGACGATGGTTTGGTGAAGGCACAGGAAACTCGCCGGATTCTAGATCGACTCTATGGTTTCGAGATGTCGGCGTTTCTGTGGAAGAAAAGCCTGGGTCGAAGTGCAGGTCGGGTTCAAAGTGTTGCGGTGCGATTAATCGTCCAACGGGAACGCGAGCGGATGGCTTTTGTGACGGCCACCTACTCGGACTTGCTAGGGAAATTTGCAAGCCTCGAGAATGAAGCCTTCGATGCGACGTTGGTTTCGGTGGACGGGAAGAAAATTCCAAGTGGTAAGGACTTTGATTCCCGAAACGGTCAGCTGAAGAATCCTGCCCTGCTTCTGTTAAACGAAGAG
>CAJQQR010000265.1 GCA_905480545.1 uncultured Pirellulaceae bacterium | reverse complement strand
GTTATTTGCGGAAGAAACGTTACAAAGTTGTAGAAACCAACGTAACAACGTCTGTGGGCGAGATTGATCTTGTCGCGGTTGACGGTAGGGTGGTTGTTTTTGTCGAGGTCAAAACGCGACGATCCAAAAAAAAAGGCGAGCCTTGGGAGGCCGTAGATCTCGCCAAACGAAAAAAACTGCTGCACCTTGCCGAAGCTTATTTGAAACGGGAAGATTTGAATGACCAGAGAGCTCGTTTTGATATCGTGTCGGTAACGTGGTTGGAGGGCGCACATCGACCCGAAATTGAACACCTGATTGATGCGTTTGGCGGTGATGATGTCTGATCTTTTTTGACATCAGCCACCTTCATTTACGTTCGGGTTTTTTCGCCTATTTAAGCTGACTAATGAATCAATCTCAAATTCACGTTGCCGCTGCAGCACTCAATCAAACAGCGCTAGATATCGAGGGGAACGTCAGTCGAATCAAAGCGGCAATTCGCATGGCGACCGATCGGGATTGTAAGCTGTTATGCTTGCCTGAGCTTTGTGTAACCGGTTATGGATGCGAGGATGTTTTTCTTTCGCCCGGTTTTCGAGAAGATACGCTCAACGTCGTTGCCGAATTGTCTGAAGACGTTCGCGACCTTGTGGTGTCTGTTGGTTTTCCATTGGAATTCGATGGGCAAATCTACAATGTCTGTGCGTTGTTAGCCAACCAAGAGATTCTTGGCATCGTGCCAAAACAAAACCTGGCTCGCGATGGTTTGCATTACGAGCCACGCTGGTTTCGAGCTTGGCAGCCGGGGCGAGTTGAAACGTTTCCGTTTCTTGATCGAGTTGTCCCCATCGGTGACTTGGTTTTTGAAATCGGTGGATGCAGGATCGGATTCGAGATTTGCGAGGATGCTTGGGTGCAGGATCGGCCTGTTCATCGGTTGGCCCAGCGTAATGTGAATCTGATATTGAATCCAAGTGCCAGTCACTTTGCGTTCTCCAAAAACGAAATTCGGAAACAGCTGATACGTGACGCGATCGAAGCTTATGATATCGGTTACGTCTATGCGAACTTGCTCGGTAATGAAGCCGGTCGTGCGATTTATGAAGGGGATACCTATATTGCATCCAGTGGCAGGTTTTTAGAAATAGGCCGACGGTTCTCCTATTCGGATATTGAAATTACAGACGGTACTATTGATCTGCCAACGGTGTCGTCAGGGGAAATTAAGGGAAATCAGTCGAATGACGGGGTGATTGAATGCGATTTTAATTGGGGAATCAAGTCGAAGAGCCGTTCGAACGACACGATTCCGAGTCAACCAAACGTAATTACAACATCTTCCACGTCTTCTGAACTGGACTGGGAGGACAGCGATCATTTAAAAGAAGAGGAATTCACTCGCGCGATTTCGTTGGGTTTGTTTGACTATGTCCGAAAGAGTCGTTCCCGAGGTGTAGTGATTTCGTTAAGCGGCGGCGCTGACTCCGCAGCAGTGACGTGTCTAAGTCGATTCATGTTGCAGCTTTCGATTGATGATATCGGCATAGAAAATGTTCAGTCGCGACTGTCATACCTGAGAGGAATCGAAACTGCGAATTCACTTGAGTCGCTTGCTTCAGAGCTGATTTGCACGGCATATCAGTCGACACAAAACAGCTCGGATGTCACTCGAAACGCTGCTTTAGAGGTTTCTGAGGGGAACTTTACCCAGCACTATGAACTGGATGTTGACGCTCTGGTCGAAGGCTATAAAACGATTGTTTCGAATGCGATTGGACGTGACTTGAGTTGGGCAACCGATGATATTGCACTGCAAAATATTCAGGCACGAACACGATCCCCCAGCATTTGGATGTTCGCCAATATTCGCAACGCGTTGTTGTTGTCGACCAGCAATCGAAGTGAAGCGGCAGTTGGGTACGCAACGATGGATGGCGACACCAGTGGCGGGTTGGCTCCGATTGCCGGCATTGATAAGGCGTTTCTGAGACATTGGCTGATTTGGCTGGAAAAAAACGGGCCGGATGGCGTCGGAGCATTTCCATTTTTAAAATCTGTAAATGAGCAGCAGCCGACCGCTGAGTTGCGTCCACAAGCGAGTAAGCAGACTGATGAGGACGACTTGATGCCGTACTCTGTTTTGGATTTTATTGAGCGGGCAGCAATTCGAGATAAGCTCATGCCTCGGGAAATCGTCGACTTGATGTGTCATGAATTTACATTTGCCAATCGTGATCAAAATATCCAGTGGGTCAAAACGTTCTTTCAGCTATGGTGTCGCAATCAATGGAAGCGAGAACGCTATGCGCCCTCATTCCATCTAGATGACGAAAGCCTTGACCCGAAAACGTGGTTCCGATTTCCGATTCTTTCCGGTGGCTATGCAAAAGAATTGGCGGATTTGGAGTGAGCTTCATTCATTGTCTTCAGGCAGAAGGCAATCAAAAGATTGGGTACGCAATGTGTTTGCAGATTTCGTCGGAGTTAGTCTTCTTCGATTGCTTCCCGGATTGCATTGACCTGAGCGATTCGTCCGAATGCCTGGAATTTGATTTGGCTTGTGTCAACGCCCAGGAATTCACCTAAGCGATACGCCAGTCGGAGATCCTGGATTCCGTAAAATTGGTTCACTGTTTTGTCTTCCACGTAAAGCGTTTCCAGGTCAGTTTGGAAACCGGATTCCGTCGCGTCGGCTAGCTCGGCGATCCAGTTTTCCGGCACGCCTTCTTGGCGGCACAAATCGACCGGCCAGATTTCATCGCCACGGCATTTTTCCAATAGCATCAACGCTTTAAGGTGTGTGAGCATCGTTAGGATTTT
>CAJQQR010000264.1 GCA_905480545.1 uncultured Pirellulaceae bacterium | reverse complement strand
AATGGCCGTTATATTTATCAATTTTATTTTGGCGTTTTCTTCAATCTGTTTCGTTAATCCTTGGAATGCTTCAGAACTGACCTGTTGGAGACCAAGTAGCGTCTGCACATCACATCGCAACACAAAGCAAGCTTCATCAGTTATGTGCGATGTTGATATTTCTTTTTCTTGGCTGTAACCGAATTCGATCGGCAAACTACAAACAAGTACCGTCGTTATCCAATGCATGGGAAAAAAACAATTAAGCATGATACGGTTAAAAAGGTGTCTGTTAAGTTAATGAATTTTTAAGCCATGGCGCGTCGACAAACGTTTTTTGAAATTCCTAAATATCTAACGTGCCTCAAACCAAGTTGAATTAGCCTAGATTTCTAAAACATCAGTAACACGTGCCTTTCTAAAATCCGTCTGAGGCTAAATGACACGGTGCTGGTCACGTGGATTTAATAATGCCGTTGGACGCGTTTTATTGGTAGGGACTTGAACGCAAATTTCATTGTCCCAATCAACAAACCCATGCGGTCGAATAGAGCCTGCTTTAATTAGGCGAAAACGATTTAACAGATTTGGTACGTTATAGTAGCCAAGGCTTTGGAAGAGAATCGATTGCCAGTGGTGTTCAAATTCAATGAGCTTTCGCCGTCGTCGTCTGGTGTATGCTGAATCGCTCCCGTCCATATTTCGAGATTTTTTTCTGCAGGGGTAACTTTCTAAGTGTTTCTGCCATGTTACCGTAATGAGCACAATCAATGATCAAGACGAACAAGTATTACAAGACGCGATTTCACGCGTTCGCTCCGGTGACGGATCTGCGTTTGCCTCGGTCGTTCGAATGTGCCAAAGCCCGTTAAGGGCATGGTTGGCGACGCATTCTCCACCGGGAATTGATCCGGACGAGATCGCTCAACGCAGCTTTGTGGTGGCTTATACCCAATTGGAAGAATTTGAGTTGGGCACCAACTTCAGGGCGTGGTTGTTTGCGATTGCGAGGTTCCAGCTAAAGACCGAGGTCACACGACTTCGTCGTACTGCGGACTACCACACACGCTATGCGCCGGATTTGCTTCGCCGCGAACTGGAGCGTCGCTGCGAGGTGGATGCGGCAGATGAACCCGAACGACTCACGCACTTGAGGAAATGTGTTGACCATCTGGCGGAGCACCTAGGTCGGTTCGTGACTTGGCGTTATACGGATGAAATCACGCTAGAGGAAATGGCACACCGTTCAGAACGTTCCATTTCGGCTGTGAAAAAGCAATTGTGGAAGATCAGGCGAAAACTTCAGGAATGCGTTGAGCAACGGTTGTCTGCCGAAGGAGAATCAACATGAACGATCGCCAACGATTTGAGGATCTCTGGAATGATTTCCTGGAAGGAGAGCAGTCTCCCGAGGGGGTGACGGTACTGCAACAAATGCTTCAAGATCCGGACCGGCTTTCCCAGGCCACCGATCAATATCAGCTGCACCGACTTTTAGGCTTACAAGGTCAAGGGCTTAATGAGAATGAGGATGATTTCGTTGCGGCAACCATGGATTTGTTGCCTGCCGACCCAGAGCAGTTCGTAACCGAGGTAGAAGCAACCGTTTCTAAGCTGCAAGTCCGAAATGTAATCGGTAGAAATAAAGGCAACGATTCATTCCATCGTCTGCGAATTGGGATTTCAACATTCGTCCTTACAGCAGCTGCGTCCCTATTGCTAAGTTGTTGGTTGTATTATGGCTGGCGTTCAACGACACCTGAAATCGAACTGGTCGAATTTCGCGGCGAAATTTTACTTACCGGTGACGGAGGCAAGGTTGTGGAGGGTTTGGCGATCGGACACCGCTTCTTGGGAGGCACTGTTGAGTCCGTATCGCCAGATTCGTACTGCAAATTGCGTTTCGACGATAAGACCACGGTCACGATTTCTGGGCGTACGCTTCTTACGCTTTCGCAGAATGGTCAGAAGATCGTTCGGCTACGTCGTGGAAACCTATCGGCAGATGTCGCGCCGCAGCCAATCGACCATCCGATGCTAGTTTTTACTGAAGCAGCTGAATTAAAGGTATTAGGAACGGAATTCAACGTGGAAGCGACGACGGGTGCGACAAGTCTTGTTGTTAACGAAGGTCTAGTCCGACTCAAACGACTCACCGATGGGAAACAAATAGAAGTGCCGGCACGGCAGTCAGTCATTGCGTCGCTGGAAGACGAAAGCGGGTTGTCACCGATTCGCCGGGAGGCTCCGGTGACGGCCTGGCAGAGTGACCTGAACCAAGACGCGGTGATAGGCAAGTGGGTTTCTCGTCATTGGATGCTAGGAGCGAAACTTAAAAAAGCAGTCGCTAACGGACAGATGACCAAAAGCGCCGCGGTGAACGCGTATAAGACAGCGGCGAGTTTTGACGATGCCACAGGCAGCGTTTGGGCGATGCCATCGCCCGTTGGTTCACTGATTGTACTGTCGCCGCGGAGGTCGTTGAAACAGCCTGTTCTGCTCAACGCTAACACATGGGTCAAAGTCTGTGGACGAACCTTTTCGAAATCTCCAATGAAGATTGGCTTAAGCGTCGGTCTTCCGGATGGAGGGTTTGAAGGGAAATATAGTACGCAAACTCCTGGTAGCGAAATGGCCGCCGGCGAGGATTTCGAAATTGAACTTCCGATTGACCGGTTCCGTGACGCAAAGAATCCCAGTAGTGCTCCGACAGGTAAAGAATTGATTGATTGGTGGTGTATCGCCGAATCGTCCTCTGCCAAATACGAAATTACCAGGGTAGAAATCACCGATAGAAAAGAGAAAGCCAAACCATGAAGTCAGATGTATTCGTTGTTTTCTTTGCTGCCATCTCATTGATTTGTTTTGAATCCAGAGCCGACGAAAATTGGAATCAATTTCGAGGCCCAAGCGGAAATGGTGTCTCTGCCGCGAAGGAATTACCTATCTCGTTCGATGAATCCAAAAACGTACGGTGGAAGACCTCAATCCCTGATCTCGGTTGGTCATCTCCGGTGGTTTGGAAAAACGAAATCTGGTTGACAACTGGAAGTGATGAGAAAAAAGAACTACGCGTTATTTGTCTTGACCTTAAAACTGGAATGATAAAACAAGACATCAAGGTGTTTGAAATGATCGAACGGAAAATTGATCCCGCATACGCCTACGATTCACCCCACTTGAACAGCCCGGCCACACCAACATCGGTCGTCGAGGAAAATCGAGTATTTGTAAGTTTTGGGTCACAGGGAATCGCGTGTCTCAACCGGAAAACGGGAGAGAAAATGTGGGTTCGCAGAGACCTTCGCATATACCAACCGGTCCGGCAGGGATCATCACCAATCGTCGATGAGAAAAACCTGTATGTGGCCTTTGACGGAACCGACAAGCAATTTTTCGTTGCTCTTGATAAACAAACGGGGGAGACCCAATGGAAGACGGACAGAAACGTTACCACCAATTGGGATGAAACGCTCAGCAAGCGTGGGGTTTCTCCCAAAAAGGGAGGAAAGCCGAATGACAACAGGAAATCATTCGCAACCGCGACCATGATCGAAGTTGCTGGCAAGCGTCAACTGATCGCGCCCGCCGCAGAGGCTATTATTTCGTACGATCCAGATACGGGTACTGAACTTTGGAGGACTGTCCATCCTGGCGGCTTCAATATCGCAGCCCGTCCAATTTATGCGAACGGCTTAGTCTATGTTTTCACCAGCGGCTTGAACAACCTATTGATGGCTGTTCGTCCTGACGGTAGAGGCGACGTCACAAACACCCACGTTGCGTGGTCTACGGCTAAAAGCACACCCAGCATTCCATCACCGGTCATCGTGGACGAATTGCTCTTTATGGTGTCGGACAAAGGCGGAATTGCTCGTTGTCTGAATGCACGAACGGGTAAGGAGTATTGGAAATTGCGTCTTGGTGGCGACCACTGGGCATCGCCTGTCCTGATCGAAAGGAATCTCTATTTCTGCAGTAAACAGGGGCAAGTGTTTGTGCTGCCGGCATCCAAAGAGCAGCCTGAAATCGTCGCACGGAACACGCTCAACGCCAGTTTTATCGCTTCGCCGGCTGTCACTGATTCCTCACTGATCCTGCGATCAACTACGCATCTGTACTGCATTGAAAAAGGTCACCATCGAACAGCGGAACAATTAGCGGCTGATGTCTATCCTGGCGAACAAGGCGACAATCGCCGGTCCAAGGAGAGATCAATAAAAAACGTGGGAGCAAAAGGGCTCGATGCATTCGCTGCGAGGCTAAAAGAATTGGTAAAGCAAGGCAAGTTGACACGCGAAGACGCGATTGAACTCTATCAATCCGCCGTTGAAAAGTAGTTTGATTCGGACAACTTCACATTTTATCTGGACGTGGTTTTGTTGTTGGTGACAATCGCAACCTACGGGCAGCAGGACATGACTTTAATAACCTTATGGAGCAGAGAATGAAGACGGCGATGTGGCAGATTTTAGTTTTTTTAATGTTGGCGAATGCTACTGCGTTTGGGCAAAAAAACACCTTTGAAGAGGGCCCTGTGGGCATTTTTCCAACTCGCGCAGAATATAATCAATTCATGGGCGGAGCAAAACGTGCCGCCTATGGTCCGGATGGCAACAAGGAACTGATTGCCATGATTCCCATGCTCAATGATATCGCCCTCAACCGACCTATTGGTTCAACGAGCACGAAGTCCGGGGGAAAAGGGTCTCCTGCAATGGGCAGCAACTTCTCGCTGCTTTCGAACGAGCGAGTTCGTGAAGAGCTGGAGATTGTTGATAGTCAATACGGAGAGCTTAAGACACTCAATTCCCAGATCCAAAAACGCGCGGCTGATCAAATTCGTCAGTTAGATTTTTCAGACCGTGTCAATCTGGTCTCGCGGATTCAAGCGATTCGTGATGAGGCGAACAATGACACAAGGGCAGTTTTGCTTCCTCATCAACTTATCCGTCTCAAACAAATTCGAATGCAGGCTTTGCTGCAGCGGCGCAGTTTGGTCGACGTGCTTACGAGCGATCCCGTAAAGACCGAACTGGAAATTTCGCGAATCCAAGCTAATGAGCTCAAGGATTTTGAATCGATTGTTCAAGCTGATTTGGCAAAAGAGATTGCCAAGCTTCGCGAAGCTGCTCGTGAAAGACTTTTAGCCAAACTCTCGCCGACACAGGAGAAGCAGGCGAAAGAATTGATCGGCGAAGTGTTCGTTTTTGAATCCCAGCAAAAAGAAACCGCCAAAGTGGGGACCCAAAAAGGTCGGGAACGTAAATGACCCCGCCAAGAGAAACCGTTTAGAAATTTCATGGAAGACGCCAATGTCTTTCCCTAAATTTAATTCAATGTCATAGGAAACCAAGAATGAAAACATTAGCTTTATTTTTTGCTTTTTTATCTTTGCTGCCATGTTGCTTTAGCAATGCTCAGGAAAAATCAAAAGTTGACTGGGAAAACGAATTCCAACAACTTATCAAATCCGACCCCGGCGTCCTAAAAAAGATTGAAAACGGTCAGGCAACCAAAAAAGATGTCATACAGTGGTTGCAACAAAAGCAGGGTGGCAAAAAAAACGTTGGTGTCAAACAACCAATGGCGAAGGACAATGTAAAAAAGGTTCCTAACGCCCTTCAGACCAAGCTCAAGGAACTTGTAGAATCTGGAAAGCTGTCGAAAGAGGACGCTGCTAAACTCGCCGCAACGATGAACGGCGAAAAGTCTGAAAAAGGGAACGCCAATCAAAAAGACAAAGTCGACTGGGACGCCGCCTACGAACAACTGCTTAAGAATCGGCCTGATATTCGCAAAAAGGTCGAGGACGGTAATGCGACCAAGGAACAGGTTATCGGGTTTATGAAAAACAACGCTGCTGGCAAAGGCAAAGCGGCGGGACAAAATAAAGCTCAGATGAAATCCCCTCGAAAACGCAAGGCTGGCGACAGAGAGGGCAGTCTAAACTTTTATGCAATCGTGATTGGACGCCTGAAGTCAAAGGACATCGAACTTGGCGAAATGGAAATCGATGTCGAATACGTGATCAGTGAGTGGCCAAGACTGAACTCGGACCTCATTGGAACGAGAGTCAAGCTCGTCGGTGTCTCGGGTCAATTCCTCGATGCACTGTTGCAAATAAAACGTGGTGAGACAATCAAAGTCCGGGCAGGTGACTTTAACCCAAAAACAAAGGTTTTAGGTTTTGGTAACAAGTTCCAGGTTTTGGAACGGACGGCAAAATTTCAGCCGGGCGATTTCGGTATTCCTCCAACGGAATTTCGAGGTTTTAAGGGAGAAATCACCGGTGAAATTGTAAATGCAAGCGGATATGAAGTTTTGTTGAAGGTTCAGGAAAGCAAGCCTTCAGATGACAACAAAGCCAAAGACGCCGAGAGTATCCTTGGTAAGCGAATTCGCATTGCCGGTTTTTATAACCAGCATCGCGAAGCATTCGCGGATCTTGGCCAAGGTGAAAAGATTCGCGTCAGCGTCGATCATCGAAATTTAGAGAGCGATGCTCTAAACGTGACGGAAACGTTGAGCAAATTAAAAAAGTAGTCGAGAACATTGCTGTGAAGAACTTTTGCATTATTAACATCTTGTTGTTTTCGCTTGCGGTATTTTCTGGCTTTGCGAGAACTCGAGAACGTAATCTCACGAATTCATTGGCCGACGCTAATGCGGCCGATGATATCGTCGCGCCTGCATCGCAACGTTTTTTGAAACGAGACTCAGGGATTGTGCCAGATTTTCAGAAGCACGTTGTGCCACTGCTCGGCAGACTTGGGTGCAATTCTGCGAAATGCCACGGGTCGTTTCAAGGCCAGGGTAATCTTCGAATGTCGCTGTTTGGATTCGATTTTAAGGCGGATCATGCGGCACTAGCCGCCGAGGCGTTTTCCGAGAAGGGTGCGCGACTGACTGTGGAGGATCCTGAGCAAAGTTTGATCATTTTGAAGCCGACCGAGCAAACTGATCACGAGGGTGGGCAGCGATTTGAAACAGGATCTTGGGAACATCATTTGTTGCTTCGTTGGATCGAATCAGGTGCAAGAGGTGCTTCATCGGCCGGGATTTCGCAAAAACGAAAGAGCCCTTTCACTGAGGATGAAATCACGTTCTTCCGAAACACAGTGCATCCAATCTTGGAGGACAATTGCTTCGAGTGCCACGGTTTTGATTCTCGGAAGGGCAGCCTTTCCCTTTCCAATCGCGAACGAATTCTGGCTGGCGGAGATTCAGGGCCGGTGATCGTACCTGGCAAGCCCGAACAAAGCCTCTTAATCGCGGCTGTTAGACATTTGAAGGATCAACCTCAAATGCCGCCCAGTGGAAAGCTCGCTGCAGAAAAAATCGCAGCTCTCGAGAAATGGGTAAAAATGGGAGCTCCCTGGCCGGACGGGAACGACGCCGCACCAGGAGATACCGATCAGGTGCTTGTTGAGCTTGATTATCAACCGAAGGAAATCCTATTCAGCGACTCATTTCAATGATCCATCCGCTGTCTGCAATTCGCAGGCGAACAAGCGGGTCGTTTTGTGTAAAGATGGCCTGTAGCAAAGTTGGTTCATTTACACGTTCGCAATCGCAGTTGATCGAACGGTCCGGTTTGCCAAAG
>CAJQQR010000263.1 GCA_905480545.1 uncultured Pirellulaceae bacterium | reverse complement strand
CTCAGCAAGTCGTTGACCGTTGATGGTTTCAATGATCTGCCCGGTCTTAAGTTTTCCCGTTGTCGCCGCCGGCGAGTTTTCTTCGATATGGCTGATTCGCATCGTGAATGCCGGCTGAATCAAATCGATGCCCATACCGACCGGCCCCAATCGTTTGATATTGTTCAGCGATTGAGTTTCGTTCGGTCGTGTCGAAAACAGACCTTGATCATTTTTGTAATAGGATTGTGCATCAACAATTCCTGATTCGCAAACAAAGAAAAAGACGGTAACGATGACAAGGATTGTTTTCATTTTTGATTCGACAAAAAAGAGATGTTGTTTCTGGCGTTTGCGTCCAGAAGTTCGTTCAAACATTGGGCTGTTTATTCAGCTAATCGAGCCATTTCGGTAGCCAGGTCTTTCAAACTTTTGGGCCACGGGTCAAAAACTACCATTTTTGCCCCGGCAATTCCGGGAGTTGTGATGCCCTTGACCAGCGACTCTGTTGGCTGCGCGTAAATGAATTGCACTTTGTTGTGGCCGTACGTCGTTGCGAGGCTCGCTGCATAGATCTCCAACTCGGCCGCGTAATTTGTGGCCACGTATCCAATGTTATTTTCTGATGGAACCCAGATAACACCTGAAACCGCCATGGGAGTCATTGGGCTGACACACCAGTTGTGCGCGTAAGTCGGAATCGTGTCCGCTTTGACCGCGCTGCTTTTGCCTGCTTCTGGAAATGCCGGGCCACCGAGTGGTGCCGCGTTTGAAAGATCTTTGCTTCGTCTGTCTGCATCGGCGATTGTTTTGACAAACGTTTTCACGTCGTTGAGATGTTGGTTGACAGCTTTTTGTGAAACTTTCGTGTTTGGGAATTGCATAAACAATTCATCCAGTCTTGCACGAAATTCAGGACGCTCAACATCTTTGACCCCGGCAAAAGAAGTCCAGGAAAGTGGCGAAGCCATTTGTCTGTTCCTTCCTCCGTTGCCAGACGACATGGTAATGAATCCCTGTGGGATTCCTTTGCGATTCAGCGTTTTCGCGAAATGATAAGCAAACATCGTCACGCCTCGGTCCGCTACTGAGAAATCAGCGGTCATCCAGGATGAGCGATACTTTCCACCACCTGTCTCGAACTTTCGTTTTCTTGGTGTTGGAAATGTACTAGCACTTGTTTTTCTTCTGAATTCACGAACAAGAGGCATGGCATCCGGCATCGCCGCTTCTTTGTCTCGCACGTTGTAAGCCATTTCTCCGTTAAGCATCGTCGATCCGGTCAAATACCAGACGTCACCAACGAGAATATTGTTGACGCTTCGACTGTGACCGTGGCTCGATTCAACGGACAATGTCAGCGGATCTGTCGACGCTTTCATCGCCGGAAATTCGACCGACCATTGTTGAAGGTTATTCGCCACGACCGTTTTGGTTACCTTTCCAAGCGTGACCTTTACTTCGATTCCTTTGTTGGCATGTCCCCAGACCGGAATGGGTTTATTGCGTTGGATGATCGCACCATCTCGAAAATACTCGACGACTTGCAGAATCGGATAATCAGGATCGGTGTACTGTGCGTACTTTGCTTTTGCAGCTGCCGCTTTTTCCAAATCATCTTCTTCAAAAATGAACTTGCCATTAACCATGGCGAATGGAGTCGCTGGCAAACCGGCTATATTGTAGAGATTCGAGTTTTCAGGAACTGCATTGTATGCGTACTGAACACCGATGGGCTCAGGGACATCATTTGCGGTGACGACGATGGTGTCGCCCACTATGACTGCCTCGGCAGCATGCCATTTATTATCTTTGCCGAATAATCGAAAATGATTTAGTTTTTCGTTCGGTGTGGGCTTGGCTGGCTCTGTATATTTGCCAAACTCGCGATAGTCTTTTGCCGTGCCTTTGTTGCCAACCATCAAACCGCCGAACAGACTTTCCTTTTCGAAAGAAACGATGACTTGATTGCCTTTGACTTGGTAGCCGGAATAAATGGGGCCTGTGTACGGGATATCTTTCCCGTATTGTTTGGCCAAGGCCCACCTCGCCATCCTCATACCAGGGTGAAGTTTATTGTAGTAATGAATGCCTTGCGGCCTCGCCGAATTGAGGTCCGACTGAACGACCATTCCAACGTTCTCACGGTTGTTCATGAAAAACATGTGTTGCGCCTGACGGATGTCGGCAAATCCAACAGTGTCAGGATCTACATCGCCGTAACACTGCATCTGAGTAAAGTAGAAAGGCATTTTCGGCATGCCCCAAGCATCTCTCCATCCGTTGACGAGCGCTTCCATTCGTGCCGCATAAATTCTGCCATCGCCAGAGTTGCTCGTCCCCTGGCACCAGATCGCACCGCGGACTGCATATGGGACGACCGGATTGATTTTGCCATTGAAAAATTGAGAAGGACCACGCCACATCCCTGCGATTCCTGGCAGGTTTGGACGGGCAGGAATCTTTCCACCGGCAACAACGGCTTCGCCTGCCGTTTTTTGCCACGCCCGCACATCGCTTTTGTATTGTTCGAATGAGTTGCGTCCTGATTCGGTTAATGGGTCAGCGTTGTGAATGAGTTCAGCGTCCATTTTTAGACGTGGATGATTTTCAATGGACTGGCGTTGGGTGAAAGCTTCGATTCTCGTATTGCTATGAGCACTAAGAAGAATCCCGATGGGCATGTCCAATTCTTTGTAGAGTTCGTAAGCAAACGCCAATGATAAAGCTGAGAAATTACTCGCGCTTTTATGCGTCTTCCAACCGCCATCCGACGTCGCTTTCTTTTGCGGATATAGTGCTGATACCGTTGTGATGTTGATCTCTCGAATCGGAATGTCTTTCTCCGAACTGGCGATTTCGCGAGCAATCTCGCTGCACATGCTTTTACCGGCGGTCCAAACCATGTTGGATTGTCCAGACGAAAACCAGACTTCACCAACCAATACGCCATCGAGAATGATGGATTCATTCCGGTCGTTGGTTACTTTCATTTGGCGACCAGCACGCGATACTTCAAGCGGATCGAGTTTTACCATCCAGTCACCGTGTTGGTTGGCGACGGCCGATTTCGATTGGCCCGCAAATTCGATGCTGACTTTGGCACCTGGCGCATCGAAGCCCCACACCGGTACTTCTGATTGTCTTTGCAAAATCATGTTGGCGGTAAACGGAGCCGCCATTTCTAATCTTTGGTCAGCTACAGCGATCGAAGTAATCGTCAATAAGACATATGAGAATACTAAGCTTAACGTTTTTCCGAGCATGATTTCCTGAACGCCATGGGGATATGAAGTGTTGAATCGGACCGTTTGAAAGTGAACCATGGATCCGAAAACCAGTTGGTGGTCCACGATACACTTCCATCTATTATGGATGCTGCAATTGACGAATATAAGCATGCCAAATGTGTTGATTTGGGGAAGCATTCCCTTAGATGACAGTAAGCCCCCGGATTTTTTACCACACTTGACTGGACTTGCGAAAAATTTCATTTTGGAAGCTACGGCATCCATGTTTTTTTCTTAGCGGTTTGGCGGCGTTCAGCGTTTTCGGTGAAACCAAAATTTAAAACATTGTGTTTCCGGTGCATGGATGCGATTGGCGTCCATTCATTCAAGTCTCTCGATTACAATAATGATTCTGATGCCTATTGCATTTTGAGAAATAGAGTATCCCGGAATTTACGCCGATAGAGTACGTTTTGGGTTGACGTCATCTCCGATTAAATGATCAAGGAAACACCAAACGTTGCTGATTCAAGCACTCACAATCTCACATGCGTTGACAGTGATCGTGTTTTCAACACGTATTCTGTTGCGGGATGATCTTTCATCGGCAGCACGATTGGCGTGGTTCATGGTCATGTTGTTTGCACCGTACCTTGGTGTTGTGGTTTACTTGTTATTTGGTGAGATCAACTTGGGGCGTACGATCCATAGACGCCACAATGAAATTTTTGCCAAGCTACAGGCGATGGCGAGCGGATCGATGGGGAATTGTGACCAAAACCTCAAGGGTAATGTTGAAGCTGAATATCAAACCGCGTTCAGGGCAGCATCGGTCGACGGTTTTGGAACGACGCTCGGAAATCATGGCGAGTTGTTGCCTGACGCTAAAACAGCTCGTTCCAGATTGATTGCCGACATTGATAACGCGACTGAGAGCGTGCAAGCTCTCTATTACATCTGGCTTGATGATGAAACAGGGAAAGGAGTCGCACGTGCGCTGATACGGGCAGCCAGTCGCGGCATTTCTGTTCACGCAATGGCTGATGGGCTTGGCTCCAGGAAATTCGTTCGCTCAAAATGGTGGCGTGAGATGCGTGAAGCTGGCGTGAAACTGTCGGTCGCACTCCCGATCAGATGGGTGCTTGGCACAATTTTTTTCAGTCGACTCGACTTACGCAATCATCGAAAGATCACCGTTATCGACAGTCGAATCACCTGGTGCGGAAGTCAGAATTGTGCCGATCCAGAATTCCTTGTGAAAGCGAAGTATGCGCCTTGGGTGGACATCATGCTACGGTTGGAAGGCCCGGTTGTAGCGCAATGTCAGCTCTTGTTTGCGTCGGATTGGCTGCTCAACAGTTGCGATGAGGTTCCCGAGTCGTTTGAGATGAAAGCCCATGAATTGAATAATGGATTTCCTGCACAACTTTTTGCCGATGGCCCGACAGAGCGTCGTGGGGCGACATCTCAGCTTTTTGCGACATTGTTAACACTTTCAAAAAAAGAGGTTGTGATTTCGACTCCATATTTTGTTCCGGATCAAACCGTGCTCGATTCGATCTGTGCAGCAGCTGCCCGAGGCGTCGATGTAACGATGGTCTTCCCAAAGCGAAATGATTCTTGGATTGTTTCTGCTGCAAGCCGTAGCTATTACAGGCAGTTGCTGCAGCACGGGGTTCGCATTTTTGAGTTTCGCGACGGGTTGCTCCATGCCAAGACGCTGACCATGGACCGCTCGTTGTCGCTAATTGGATCGACCAATATCGATCTCCGAAGTTTTGACTTGAATTTCGAGAACGATATTTTGTTTCGTGATAACAAGTTGACTCAAGCTATTTTTGACCGACAAAATAACTATCTCGATCACTCGGACCAAGTTACTCTCGATGACGTAAATTCCTGGACGTTCACCCGGCGGATTTGGAACAACGTTATCGCAACCGTAGGGCCAATTTTGTAAGCTGCAATCAGTGAGGCAAATTCTCTATACCCAGTTGAATTAGGTCGCGGAGCATAAGAAAAATCGACCAAGTTGCGTGTGTGCCAAGGTCAGAATCAAGGTTTATATGACCGCCTTGACGCGAATTCGTTGATCGATGGTCTCTTGGAATGCATCGGTGTTCTGGTTGAGGAATTGTTTCGTGCACAATCGTGGTTATGATTGTCGTATTCTTCGATGAGTGTCATCGTCGAAAAATCATTGTTTGGGGTTCCAGGTTCCACCTCGCCCCATAAACCTGCCTCCTTTTGACTTGAAAATCACGAGATGAAATCACTCCGCAGACGCAACGGTTATCTGTTAGCCATCGCCGTTTTTGCCGCTTTATTCAACGGCAGTTCCGTGTGGGCTCAAGTGACTGACCACATCGCTAAGCTTCAGTCCGATGCCGCGACAACCAAGCAAGCGAACTGGGGGCATTGGGGACCAGATTCTGAGGTCTATTCCAGTTGGACAACTCACAGTAATCGTCTGGTGCCCGTCTACACTTTCGGAGTCGATTTGAAGGCGTTTAAAGGGAGGAACAGTCTTTATCGTGATCAAACCGCGATTGAAAAACTTTATGGCTACATTCCGGTCAACACGTTGAACACCAATGCTGAATACTTTGATCAAACCGATATTTATCGGATCCAAAAATCAGCGATCGACTCAGGAAAGAAGCGTGTCATTTTGTTCGTATTTGACGGTATGGACTGGGACACAACGAGAGCGGCCGCAATCGCGAAATCAGGGAAAGTGACCTACAGCTCGGGCCGTGGTAACGGGTTGCATTTTCTAAATTACCAAGGCACGAGGACCGACTACGGTTTTTGTGTTACGAGCCCACACAACAGCGGGACGTCGGCAAATGTTGACAAGCAGATCGTGACAAAAGTGGGCGGAGCAATTCGAGGTGGATATGACTCTAAGCTTTGTGGTGAAACGCCGTGGGACCTGATCTCCGATGCCGACTACCCAATCGGCCGAAGCAAAAAATCGAAGCATGCGTATACTGATTCGGCTTCTTCAGCGACTTCTTTGACGAGTGGCATTAAGACTTACAACTCAGGGATTAATGTCGATCCGATGGGACGAGAAGTGCTGCCAATTGCCCGCACGCTGCAGGAGAAAGGGTTCGCGATCGGTGTCGTATCCAGCGTACCGATTAGTCATGCTACGCCGGCTTGTGCGTACGGGAACAATGTAAACCGAAACGATTACCAAGACTTGACCAGAGACCTCATTGGTCGTCCGTCCAGTTTTCACCCGGGTGCGTTGCCCGGGGTTGATGTACTGATAGGGTGCGGATCGGGAGTTAATAAAAATAAGGACGGCGCCCAAGGCGAAAACTTCGTCCCGGGAAATCGGTATATCGCTGCGGATGACTTGGCTGCGATTGATATCGCAAACGGTGGCAAGTACGTGGTTTCGCAACGAACCGATGGTGTTGCTGGTTCGGACGTGTTGGCGGCGGGGGTTGAAAAAGCGAAAAAGAATCGAAATCGATTGTTTGGATTTTTCGGGGTGCAGGGTGGTCACTTGCCGTACCGAACTGCCGATGGAAACTACGATCCTGTTGTCAGTGTTGGCAATCCCGCGCCGGCAAAGGCGGAATCCTATACCGAGTCTGATCTGCGAGAAAACGTTAGTTTGCGAGAGATGTCGCTTGCCGCAATCAATGTCTTGGAATCGAAGTCAGACCAGTGGTGGCTGATGGTAGAAGCTGGTGACGTCGACTGGGCCAATCATTCGAATAACATTGATAACTCGATCGGTGCGGTTCGGAGCGGTGACGATGCTTTCAAGGCGATGGTTGACTGGATCGAAAAGAATGGTGGTTGGGATGAGACAGCCCTGATTCTCACCGCCGATCATGGTCACTACTTCAAGCTTGTTCGGCCGAATGCACTGATACCCGGCTCGAAAGAGTAATCGGTTTCGAAAGTAAGGTCGACGACCTGAGATAGATAAGAAACGCACCTTAGATTTTACGTTCCGATTAAATTGAAATCGGTGCATTTGGTCGATTGCGAATTATGATGGCAGGCTCAGTAACCTGCCTTGAAATGAGAAGCAGCCGAAGAAATGAACGAGTTCTCGAATTGCATCGCCTTGCAATTCGGTCCTTTTTCGAAAGACTTATTCGGTGTCGATATTCTGCTCCTTCGTCTCAGGCAAGGTTTGCGCGTCGGTTGTTGGTTTGGTTTCATCAAGTTTCGACTCGACAATCCTTATCTCCGTTTTTAAATCGTCCGAACTCGATTTTCCCTCCTCAATTAAAACCGTGCGTGCGATCCGTCGCGTCAACGTGTTCAGTCGTTTTAGGTTTTCAATCACGTTGGTTTCAATCTTGAACGCAGTGAGGCGGTTCGGTTCGCTGGCGACGAGTCGTTTCGCTAAATGTTCGGTCGCGACGTCAGCAAGTTGATTGACTTTTTCTTTGCTTTCAATGGCTTCTAACGCTGATGAACGGTCGCCCGTCTCCAATGCCGTCAAAGCCTGTCCAAAAGCTTGCAAAACCTCTTGTTCAATCGGTCTCAGAACTGCCATTGTTGATGGGCTAACGCCGATGTTTGAGGCAATGCGTTTGCGGGCGTTTTCCATCAAATTTTTGTCAATCACGTCACCAATGTTTTCAAGGTAGTTCGCGATTCCAACAAATTCATGGAGTGTTTTCGGTTGCGGTACGACCAGGTCTTGTTGTGACAATTTCCCCAGGTAAGAAATAATTTGACCATGCAGCCGATCGATGTCATCATCTGACTTCGAAAGAATTTTGATGTTCTCTATGTTTCCCTTCAAAATGACGTCGAGTGTTTTCTCGAGCAGGTCATTCACAAATCCACCCATGCGTACCAGCTCTCGGCGAATCTGGTCGAGTGCCATAGCCGGCTGCTCAAGCAAGAACTCATCGAGGTATTTTGCTGCGGCGCCCGAGGGATTTGGGGCAACGGGTACAAGCCAATTCACCAGTCTTGCCAGTGGGCCGGTAAACCAAATAAAAATCAAAGCATTACCCACGTTGAATAACGTGTGTGCGTTGGCAATTTGCCGCGGAGTGTTCGCTACGACTTTGGCAGACAATTCAACGTCTTCGGAAACCGGTGACATCGTTCGGATGAGGTCGGCGAATTGAGAGATAAAGAACATCCACAATACGACGCCGCCGACGTTGAAGACGACGTGCACCCAAGCCGCTTGCACCGCTTCCCGCGATCGACCGATCGCTGAGATAACTGCCGTCATGCAGGTGCCAATGTTCGTGCCAAAGCAAAGTCCGATACCGGTCTCCAGCGAAATCATTCCTTGGCTCGCAAGCACAATGACAACGCCCGTTGCCGCGGAGGAACTCTGAATGATGGCAGTAAAAACGGCGCCGATGAAAATCGCAAGCATCGGGTTGTTCATGTTCTGCATTGCGTCGATAAATGGTGGCCAAGCTCTCAGCGGGCCGGCCGCGTTGCTCATCAACTCCATGCCAAAAAAAATCAGGCCAAGTCCCATCAAGACCATGCCCCACTGTTTGGTCTTGCTGGATTTCGCCATGATGTCAGTGAGAAAGCCAACCGCGATCATTAACAGTCCGTACTTGTAGACTTGGAAGGCGATGATTTGTGCCGTGATTGTCGTTCCAATGTTGGCTCCGATAATCACTCCGATCGATTGGCTGAGTGTTAGAAGCCCCGCAGAAATGAAGCCTACAATCAAAACCGTTGTCACCGACGAAGATTGAATCACTGCGGTCACGATCGTCCCAGCCAACGCGGCGGTAAAGCGATTTGCCGTTAACTTGGCAAGCAATGACTTCATGCTGCTGCCAGCCACCGTTTTGAGGCTTTCGGTCATCTGTCGCATGCCGAACAGAAACAACGCAAGCCCTCCGCCCATACCGGTGGCAATCCCGCCTAAAAGCAATTTCGATGGATTGTCTAATTCTGCGATAAACATTTTGGTTGATGGGACTCGCGAGATCTTAAATTACGCTGGGCAACGTGTTGCCAGTCAAGGGTGAAATGGACTTGGAGACCGGACCACCCATCAGGAAATCAAAGTTTTTATCACGCAATCCATGTGCCAAGAAGGCGAGTGAAGCGATTAGGCATGCTAGTTGCCCCATTAGAAGTGATAAAGGAGCCCCAATAAGATTTGCGTTAAACTGCTTGTCTCAAATCAGGTCGCTTGTGCGAATCCGCACGCTTCAATGATGCGATGCACGCCAGACATGAATTTCATGACTGAATAGAAGCAATGCAGAATGAGAAGGCGAGGCCGGCATGAGGTTTTGATGCCGGTGGCGATTTTTGAAAGGCGAATCCGTTCCGAATGGACTTATCGCATCCTTTCCTGTTCGGTGGTGTTACTGCAAGCAAGGGCTATAATTCGAATGAAGCAAAAAGGTTTGGATCCGCTGTGTGGTGAGGGGGTTGATGCATCGATCAGGCACGAGGGATTATTGATATTGGAATTTGGCTCGGGTTTTGCACTGTCTGATACAACGAAATGATCTGATCTGTTTCGGACGGTCATTTTCGCGGTAACCATCAGTTCGGTAGGGAACGGAAGGCGACTTCATCAACGCAGGTCAACAGTTATCTGGGCAACAGTTATCTGGGCAACAGTTATCTGGTCAACAGTTATCTGGGCACTAGTTATCGCCAGCTTTGTTGGCGATGCAGTCCATAACTTGGGTGATCAAACGGAAGCCAACCGACGGAAGGCTCCGGCGCGCGTTACACTGGTTGTCTATCGGGTTGGGATTACTGCTATCCTTATTTTGCAATTCAATCTTTTTTTTAGCGTGATTTCGATCGGTACAGGTTTGCTGATCAAGTTTTCGAGGTCAATGATTCTGCGAAAGGTGTTTTTTGATGAGTTCGCCTAAAACTTATTCGACCAGTTTTCATGAGCAGTATTTGAATCAATGATGGCTCAAGAAATTCAAAATGTGCTTCAAGAGTTGCGGTTCTCATCCGGGCTGTCTCAGGAAGATCTTCAAAAGCTTGCCAGCATCTCGGAGTTGGTCGAGGTTCCGGCCAGCACCGTCATTTTTTCCGAAGGTGACGCAGCAGCCGATTTGTTCCTTTTGCTCGGCGGTCGAGTCGAACTATGCATGAACGTTCCAGCGAAAGGTTGCTTGCCAGTGTTGACACTAGGTGCTGGCGATTTACTCGGTTGGTCGCCTGCACTAACAAGCGGCGAGATGACGGCGACAGCGACAACGATTAAAGACACGTCGGCGGTCAGGTTCGCAGCCGACAAATTGCAAAGACTCTGCGAGCAAGATCACGACGTCGGCTACGAAGTTATGCGACGAATTGCGATTGCGTTATCCAAACGATTGGTTGCAACGCGGTTACAGGTTTTAGATGTCTTTGCCGATCCAATGACGGAGGGGAAAAGTTGACACTCAAGGAAGAAAACCACTCGGAAGAAAACCTTCCAGCGACTCCCCATCATGAAGTCTTTGTTGCGATTGATGGTTTCGCTTTGTTGTTTGACGTATTGAAGTCCAGTGGTTTTCAAATCGTAGGGCCGACGATTGACCAGGACGCAATTGTCTACGATCAAATCGATTCGGTCGATGATTTACCCAAGGGCTGGACGGACGTTCAAAAACCGGGCCTGTACCGATTGAACCAGCGGAATGACGACAAGTTGTTTGGCTACAACGTCGGGCCGCATTCTTGGAAGAAGTACCTGTTCCCGCCCAATGTCGCACTATCCATCGGCAAAAAAAACGAGGATGGATGGGAGTTTCAGGAGGCTCCGGATGACCCGCCGAAGTTGGCGTTTTTGGGAGTGCGGGCATGCGAACTGGCAGCGATCCGTATTCAGGATCGCGTATTTGTTGGCGGGGATTATGTCGATTCGACGTATCAGAAGCGTCGCCAACGGATCTTGATTATCGCGGTGAATTGCACGCAAGCAGCAGAGACTTGTTTCTGCACTTCTATGGATACTGGACCACGGTGCACCGATGGTTTTGATCTGGCGTTAACCGAACTTGACGATGGCTTTCTCGTTGAAGCGTCCACGCCTGAGGGGAAGGCGATTGTCGACCAATTGATTACGCTTGAGGTGACGCGGAAGCAGCAACAGTCTGCCGAATTGGCCCGTCAAAATGCAGTCGATCAAATCAAAAAACGAATGGACACTACGGAGATTCGCGATCTACTCATGTCAAATCTTGAGCATGCGAGGTGGGACGAAGTGGCTTCTCGTTGTTTATCCTGCACAAATTGCACGATGGTCTGTCCGACTTGTTTTTGTAGCTCTGTTGAAGAGGTCAGTGATCTTGCTGGTGAGAATGTCGAGCGACGACGACAGTGGGATTCGTGCTTCAATCTTGAGTTTAGCTACATGAATGGAGGGGTCGTACGAGACAGCACCCGCAGTCGCTATCGTCAGTGGATGACTCACAAGCTTGCAACTTGGATCGACCAGTTTGGAACGTCAGGTTGTGTTGGTTGTGGTCGCTGTATTTCATGGTGTCCGGTAGGAATCGATTTGACGGAAGAAGTAGCCGCGATTCGAAAGGATGCGCCGTGATTTCAAACGCGTCGAAAATGGCGACTGATTCTCCGCGTTCGCCCAGTCTTTGGGTCCCAAAAACGGTTGTCATCCGCAAGATTACGCCTGAGGTCGAAAACGTGGCGACGTATCATCTGGCTTTCACTGACGCAGATGCGGCAGCCAGCTACCGGTTCAAACCCGGACAATTTAACATGCTCTATATGCCGGGAGTGGGTGAATCTGCGATCTCGATCAGTGGCGACCCGGAATCACCCGAGTTGCTTGACCACACGATTCGCGTGGCCGGCAATGTTACTCGCGGGCTGACGCAGTTGAAGCCCGGAGATACGCTGGGGTTGCGTGGGCCATTTGGAAGCAGTTGGCCGATGGGGCAATGCGTCGGTCGTGACGTTCTGCTTGTGACCGGTGGAATCGGGTTGCCACCGCTTCGCCCTGCAATTTACCAGTTACTCAAGAGAAGACAGGATTTCGGCAACCTTCATTTGTTGTATGGAGCAAGATCGCCAGATGTTTTGCTCCATCAAAATGAATTTGACGATTGGAAACGAAGCGGTTTGACCATTCAAAAAACCGTTGATCGCTCCGTGTTCGGTTGGAAAGGCAACGTTGGAGTCGTGACCTTATTATTGGAGAGATTGCATTCTTTTGATCCAAGCAATACGGTTTTATTCTGCTGTGGTCCGGAGGTCATGATGCGGTTTGTTGCACGCACCGCATTCGATCGAGGCCTGACGGCTGAACAAATATGGGTTTCGACCGAACGCAACATGCAATGTGCTGTAGGTTTATGTGGTCATTGTCAATTGGGCCCGCAATTCATTTGTAAAGATGGTCCAGTTTTTCGCTATGACCAGATTGCCCCGTTGCTAACCGTAGAGGGGCTGTAATGAGTGGAAAGCCAAGGCTAGGTGTGTTTAAGTTTGCTTCTTGTGACGGTTGTCAACTTTCGCTTTTGGCGGCCGAGGATCAGTTACTGGGCGTGGCGGATACTGTTGAAATCGCCTACTTCCTCGAGGCAACCAGTCGTATTCAACCGGGGCCCTACGACATTGCTTTGATCGAAGGATCGATCACAACGCAGCATGACGTGGAGCGAATCAAGCAAATTCGCGCAGACACCCACTTTCTGGTCACCATTGGCGCGTGTGCGACATCCGGTGGAATTCAGGCGTTGCGGAATTGGTCCGATTGTGATGAGTTC
Source organism: uncultured Pirellulaceae bacterium (assembly GCA_905480545.1). GTDB lineage: Bacteria > Planctomycetota > Planctomycetia > Pirellulales > Pirellulaceae > JABAAE01. The sequence goes on along the minus strand of CAJQQR010000263.1, from coordinate 18,182 downwards.
GTCAGTTCGGTTTACGCGACCCCCGATTACATTTCTACTTTGGCGACATCGACTGCGATTGCCGACCATGTGAAAGTCGATTTTGAATTGCGTGGATGCCCGATTAATCAGTATCAGTTAATCGAAGTCATTCAGTCCGTCTTGGCCGGTCGACGACCGCGAACTCCAGTGCATAGTGTTTGCCTGGATTGCAAACGACGCGGCACAGTCTGCGTGATGGTGGCACAGGGAACGGCATGTCTGGGGCCTGTGACTCAAGCAGGCTGCAATGCGATCTGCCCAGAGTACAATCGCGGATGCTATGGCTGCTTTGGGCCGGCTGCCCAGCCAAATCTTGTTAGCTTGACCGATCAGTTTTCGGCCAATGGCATGCCACGTGAACAGATCGTCAATAATCTGCGCAGCTTTAACGGCAACTCTCCGGAATTCCGTGTCGAGAGTGATCGCATCCAAGCCGAACAGGACGGGGAACAATGACAGATCGAGTGATCAAAGTCACTGCCCTGACGCGTGTTGAAGGCGAAGGCGGGTTGTACATTAAACTGAACGGTGACACGATCGAAAACGTTCGGTTGGAAATTTACGAACCGCCGCGACTGTTTGAGGCATTGCTTCGAGGTCGGAAATTGGAAGATGTTCCCGATGTCACGGCCCGCATTTGTGGAATCTGTCCAGTCGCTTATCAAATGAGCAGTGTGCATTCGCTCGAAGCCGCGCTCGGTGTGGAAATCAATCCTGAAATTCGCAAGCTTCGCCGGTTGCTCTACTGTGGTGAGTGGATCGAAAGTCATGCGTTGCATGTTTACTTGCTTAACGCGCCGGACTTCCTGGGATTCGAGAGCGGTTTGGAAATGGCGGCCGATTTTCCTGCCGAAGTGAACCGTGGATTGCGAATGAAAAAACATGGCAATCAGTTGCTGGAAATCCTTGGTGGTCGTGCGATTCATCCGGTTAATGTTTGCGTGGGCGGATTTTTTCGCTCGCCACGGTCTGAAGATCTGAAAAAATTGCTCCCTGATCTTGAGTGGTGCCTGAACGCAGCGATTGAAACAACCAAGTGGGTAGCGGGCTTCGATTTTCCCGATTTTTCGTGTAACTACCAGCTTGTTTCTCTTGCAAACGACAAAGAGTATCCGATGAACGAAGGATACATCGCCACCAGTGACGGGGAGTCGATCGACGTCATCGATTACGAAAAAGAATTCGAAGAAAGTCACGTCGAACACTCTACGGCACTGCACTCGCTTCGAACGAAAACAGGCAATGCTTATCTAACAGGGCCTTTGGCACGTGTGTCTTTGAATGTGAATCAACTTTCGCCAACGGCACGAAGACTGGTGGATGAATCGAGTGTTTCTTGGCCCTGCTTCAATCCATTTCAAAGTATCGTTGCACGAGGCTTGGAGCTGGTTCATGCGTTTGAAGAGGCAATACAAATCATTCGTGAATACCAACCGGCAAAACCGTCGAGAGTCGAATATGCGTATCGGTCTGGTTCTGGATGCGCCGTAACAGAAGCGCCGCGCGGTTTGCTCTATCATCGTTACGTCGTCGATGCAGATGGGAAAGTGGTCGAAGCAAAGATCGTGCCGCCAACGTCGCAGAATCAGGCTCAAATTGAGGCCGATCTTCGGAAATGGATTCCGCATGCGCTCAGTGATGATGAAGCAGCAACCGCGCGTGCGTTTGAAAACCTGGTTCGATGCTACGATCCATGTATCAGTTGCTCGACTCATTTCCTCAAAGTGAAAATTGACCGATCATGAACTATGAGCTTTAACGAACGAATATTAATTGTTGGGATTGGAAGTTCTCATGGTGACGACCAGGCAGGCTGGCTGGTGCTCGACGAATTGACTGATTTGACGAGCGAAAAACATTCTGAGCTCCGTGTCGCAAAGTCTCCCGCCGATGTGCTGGATTGGTTAGGCGGTAATGAATACCCCATCGATCGCCTCGTCATTTGTGATGCCAGTCATGGTGCTGGTCAGATCGGGGAAATTCGTCGTTGGGATTGGCCCTCTGCGGACTTTTCCGCGGTCACGATGTCGAGCACGCACAATCTTTCACTGCCAAATGTATTGGCATTGGCTGAACAGCTCGGTATCCTGCCAAAGCAAATTTCAATTTGGACCATTGAAGGATCTGATCGGCAATCAACGAATTCGCTTTCCCCTGAAGTGGTGAAGGCTGTTCCGCAATTGGTTCACCGCATCGTTTGTGACGAGAAGTTAATGTTGACTCGCCAGGAATTGCCATGCACGAACAATCGCTAGTGCGGTCTCTTTTGAAACAGGTCGAAACGCTTCGGTGTGAATACGACGGTGGTTGCGTTTCCGAAGTTCGGGTCGAGAAAGGACCCCTTTCCGGCGTTGAGTCGTTTCTGCTATCCGGTGCATTTGAATTGCTCAGCAAGGGAACCGCGGCCGAAGACGCGATACTGGTTATTGATGAAGTTCCGCTTATGGCAAAATGCAAGTTATGCAGCCGCGATTTTGAAATCAATAACTTCGTTTTCCGCTGCCCGGTTTGCAGCGGAAACGTCAAGGTAACACGTGGCGATGAGTTTCACTTGATTAGCGTTTCTTTTTCAGACGAACCAATCAAAAATGAACGCGCTCCGGGTGTTGGGGAATCTGAGCAAGCGTCCATTCGGACGGCAGAGGAGTGGGATCGTGAAGCCAACGTTGATTCATCCGCGGACTCCTGTTTGATTTTCAAACGCGATGGTAATTGATTTTATTTCATGGGAAGTATAGCAATGACGATAACAAGAACGATTACTGTACGACGTGACGTCGCGGCCGAATCGAAAGCCGATGCCGGGGTCGAACGTGCACGACTGGGCCGACGTGGTACTTTGGTTGTCAATTTGCTGTCCTCGCCTGGTGCGGGTAAGACCTCTCTGCTTGAAGCAACCGCAAAGTGTTTAGGTGATGAGCGAAGTATGGCCGTTTTGGTGGGCGACCTCGAGACCGATCGTGATGCTCAACGACTTAGTCCACTGGTACCCACCGCGCAGCTAACCACTGGCGGAGCTTGTCATCTTGAGTTACCTCTGGTGCGCCGTGGTCTTCAAGCGATTGGTGATCCACGAGTCGACTTTCTTTTCATCGAAAACGTTGGCAATCTTGTATGCCCAGCGTCACACGATTTGGGCGAGCACTTGCGAATCGTGTTGGTCAGCACAACGGAAGGCGACGACAAACCGGGGAAGTATCCCAAAATGTTTCGGAAGAGTGATGCGATAGTCGTTACGAAACTTGACCTCTTGCCACATGTTCCGTTCTCCGTTGAAGCCGTGGTCGGAGACGCTCGCCGCATCCAACCGGATTTGGATGTCTTGCAGGCCTGTGCACTTGATGGCACGGGGATCAGGAATTGGTGCGATTACCTCATCAGTGAGCGGGCCAAACGACTGGCTGAATTCGAATGAGCGTCCCCGCAAAAAAAACTCGATCGTCAAGCGTGGTTGGAATGCGAGTGACGATGACAGGGTTGGTCCAAGGGGTCGGAATGCGTCCAGCGATCGCGAGGTTTGCCAAGCAACTCTTGTTGAACGGATATGTTTACAATTCGATGGCTGGCGTAGAAGTTTATGTCGAAGGCGAGGCAGATAGCATAAATCGTTTTAGAAACGAGTTGAATTTGCATTGGCCCAAACAGGCAAATGTTGGGTCATGTGATTTTCTACAAGCGGTTGTTAAAGGTTGCGAGTCGTTCGTCATGGGGGTGCCTGATCAGGCAGTCGCGGTGGACCGCTGCGGAGAGACGTCCGGCGGTCGTTCTGTGGATTCAGGAGATGTTGCCCTTTCGTCTTCGGGCGTGCCCCACGCGCAAGTGCCTGTCGATGTTGTCGTTTGCAAGGGCTGTTTGGGTGAAGTTACTGACGTAAATGATCGCCGTTACCGCTATCCATTCACCAGCTGTACTAATTGCGGACCACGATATTCTATCATCGAGCGAATGCCTTTCGAACGAACCGATACATGCATGAACCAGTTTTCGATGTGTGACGTTTGTCAAACCGAATACGAATCGACGAACGATCGTCGATTTCATGCGCAAACGAACGCGTGCCCCGATTGTGGTCCGCAGGTTTGGCTGCGCGACGTCGACAACAATTGGGTCGCTCGGCACCATGATGCGATCGTGGCTGCTGCAAGGGTTTTGCTGGACGGCGGAATCGTCGCACTGCGAGGGCTCGGGGGTTACCAGTTGCTGGTGGATGGGACTTCGCAAGTGGCGGTGGAACGATTGCGAAAAAGGAAATGTCGACAAGGCAAGCCGTTGGCTATCATGGTGGCATCGTGCGCCGCCGCAAGAGAATATGCGGTATTGGATGAAGCTGAAGCCAAATTGTTGTGTAGTCCCGCAGGCCCGATCGTCATTGCTCATGCCAAGACTGGATCGGAAATTGCAACTTCGGTCTCGCAGGGACTAAATACGATCGGCGTCATGCTACCCACGACTCCGTTGCATTGGTTGTTGCAAAAGGCCACCGAGCGAAGAAGGGACGGCATCAATGGAGCAAACATGGAGGCAGACGTGGGTGACGTCTCCGGATTGCGAATCCAGGAGAGTTCATCGCCGCGTCCACTTGTTTGTACCAGTGCCAACATGGATGGCGAGCCGATCGTTTACCAATCAGAATTTGCATTGGAGAAGTTGACGGGAATCGCTGATATTTGGCTGGAACACGATCGCCCGATTGTCCGTCCGATTGATGATAGTGTCATGCGAGTCATGGCCGGTCAGCCGATGGCGATTCGGCTCGCAAGGGGTTACGTTCCTTTGCCGTTGTCCGTGGTGAATCGTGGTTCGATCGTGGCGTTGGGGGGGCATCAAAAATGTTCCCAGGCGATAAGCAATGACTCGCAGGCGATGTTGGGCCCGCATATCGGTGACTTGAATACCGTGGAGACACGTCTGCGGTTCACTGAACAAGTGTCTGGGGTAAAATCGTTATATGGAATTGTAAAATGCCAAGTCGCTTGTGACCGACATCCAGATTACTTTACCAGCCAATGGGCGGAATACTGTCCGGAGACTTGCAGTCCTGCTGCGGCAGGCTCGATCACAAAAATACAGCATCATTTCGCGCACGTCGTTTCTGGAATGCTTGAGCATGGTTGGCTTGACCGAGAAGTTTTAGGAGTCGCTTTTGATGGCACTGGTTACGGAGAAGATGAAACCGTGTGGGGCGGCGAGTTCTTGCGTGCCACGGTAACCGGTTTCGAGCGTGTTGGTCACTTGCGGCCATTTTCCCTGCCGGGTGGCGAACTGGCAATCAGACAACCTTGGCGAATTGCAGTGTCGCTTGTGGCGGAAGCACTTGGTGATTGCGGATTGAAACAGCTTGACTTCGATCAATCTAAAGTGTCTCAAATCGCTTCGGTAATAAGTAAGCCAAATCTGTTTTCCGTAACCACAAGCGTGGGTCGACTGTTTGACGGGATTGCAGCTTTGATATTAGGAATTGAGAAATGTGAGTTTGAAGGGCAGGGAGCAATGTTGCTGGAATCGACTTGCGATGGTTCAGTAGTTGAGCCGTACGAAATCACCATTGAGAACACTTATCCGAAACAACTTGATTGGCGAAACCTGGTGAAGCAAATCATGAAAGATCGTGTCGCCCGAGTGAAGCCAGGAACGATGGCGATGCGGTTCCATTACGGGCTGGCGTTGAGCATCGCCAGCTTGGCAAAGTACTATCCGACGCTTCCGGTTGTTTTGGGTGGCGGAGTATTCCAAAATCGAATACTCGTTGAGTTGCTGGCCAAACAATTCAAGGACAACGCGGCAACATCGAACCAGGAACTAGGATTGCCCGGATGGATCCCGGTGAATGACGGTGGATTGGCGGCAGGTCAACTTGTCATTGCTGCAGAATTGACGAAACAAAAAAGGAGCAGCACATGTGTTTAGGCATCCCCGGAAAGGTCGTTCGATGGATTGATCGTGACGAAACATTTGCCCAGGCTGAGATCGAGTTTGATGGCGTCAGGCGAATTTGCCATATGGCCTGCGTCATCGAGGCAAATGAAGGTGATTATGTTATCGTCCATGCTGGAATTGGAATAAGTCGAATCGACGCTGCCGAAGCCCAACGCGTTTTTGAGGAATTGGCTGCGTTGGGGGATGATGAAGGTTGGCAAGGAGCGGACTGGTGAAATACCTTGACGAATATCGAGATCCTGCTGCTGCGCGGAAATTGTTGGCGGAAATTCGTCGCTGTGCGAATCGCCCCTGGACGCTCATGGAAGTTTGTGGCGGTCAAACCCACGGACTGTTGCGACACGGAATCGAAGCCGAGCTTCAGGGGACGGTCGAATTGATTCATGGACCAGGATGTCCCGTTTGTGTCACGCCGTTGGAAGCGATTGACTTCGCGCAGCAATTGGCCATGCGGGACGATACTATTTTGGCGAGCTTCGGTGATATGCTGCGAGTGCCAGGAAGTCGCGATTCATTGCTGCAAACGAAAGCCAAAGGGGGGAGGGTGAAAATTGTTTACTCCCCGCTGGATGCGGTCGAATTGGCAAAGCGAAATCCGGACTCTCAAGTGGTTTTCTTTGCGGTCGGATTTGAAACCACTGCGCCTGCCACGGCAATTGCCGTTCAAAAAGCCAAGTGCGATCATGTCGATAACTTCAGCCTTCTGGTCGCTCATGTACGAGTACAGCCGGCGATGGAAGCGCTTGCTTGTTCTCCCGGCGATGGGGTTCAGGCGTTTCTTGCTGCCGGACATGTCTGCACAGTAATGGGGTACGCATCGTACGAACCATTTGTGAAACAATTTAGGTTGCCTGTTGTCGTGACTGGATTCGAGCCGCTCGATTTGTTGGATGGGATTCTCGCGTGCGTTCGACAATTGGAAGCGGGTGAGGCCCGAATCGAAAATCAATATGCCCGCAGTGTGCGTCGGGAAGGAAATGTCGCAGCACAGGAGTTGGTTAATTCCGTGTACGAAATCTGTGATCGCCGTTGGCGAGGATTCGGTGAGATCGAACTAGGGGGACTGCAATTGCGAAAAAACTTTCACGAATTTGATGCATTGAAACGTTTCAAGGATGTTTCGCAACTTCCAATTGTTGAATCATCCGAATGCCGTAGTGCTGATATCCTTTCAGGTCGAATCAAGCCACCGGAATGTCCAGCATTTAGTCATGCATGCACGCCCGAATCACCTCTGGGCGCTCCGATGGTTTCTTCCGAAGGGGCTTGCGCAGCCTATTACCGTTATCGGAATTTGCAGAACAACTCGCCGTCCGGCTCGCCGCAAAAAAGAGGGTGAGCAAAACATAAGTGGGGCGACAGCGTTTGGGATCGAACATCTAACGCATCTAAGTGCCGTCCTCAATGGTATCAATGAAATCAGGACGAAAACATGTCTGACTTGCAATCACATAACCCATCTTGGCAACTTCATTGCCCGATTTCAATTCCCGACAACGGCGAAGTCATTACGCTTTCGCATGGTGAAGGTGGACGGTTGATGCGGCGACTCATACACGAACATATCATTTCAGCATTTGGCACAATGCCCAGTGACAGTCAGGCGGTGCACCAAAACGATCCCTTGCTTTTGATGGACGACGCCGCCCGATTGCCGGCCATCGATGGGGAAATCGCCCTATCAACCGACAGTTTCGTTGTTTCGCCTCTGTTTTTCCCAGGTGGGGACATCGGTTCCCTTGCTGTTTATGGCACGGTCAATGATCTGGCGGTAAGCGGCGCTCGGCCGTTGTACCTGACCCTGTCGCTTATAATCGAAGAGGGCTTTCCGATCGCTCTCCTGGATCACGTCTTGAAAAGTGTCTCGACGGCCGCCCGGCATACTGCTGTTCAAATCGTCGCTGGCGATACAAAAGTCGTTCCCCGCCACGCGGTTGACGGCTTGTTCATTAACACAGCAGGAGTTGGGCAACTGGTCGATCCGATCGCGCCGGGCGCAAACGCACTTTGTGAGGGGGACGAGCTCATTGTTACCGGGCCGATTGGCCAGCACGGAATTGCAGTGCTCTGTGCTCGCGAAGAACTGGCGTTAGAGCCACCCCCGCAAAGCGATTGCGCTCCGCTGACGCGCGCGATCTCCGTGCTTCGTGAACGAATGGGAATGCGGATCCGTGCCATGCGGGACGCAACTCGCGGCGGGGTTGCTGCCGTGCTGCACGAATGGGCTGGAGCGAGCAAACAAACTCTAACGATCAACCAATGCGATATCCCTGTTTCTCCCGAGGTCCGCGGTGCCTGCGAATTGTTGGGGCTGGATCCACTTCATGTCGCCAATGAGGGAACCATGGTGGTAGCCGTTGAGCCTGGGCATGCGGATTGCGCTGTTGAAATCCTGCGATCACTTCCAGAATTCGTTCATGCCACGCACATCGGATCAGTCACCAAAAAAGGGATTTCGCCAGTCACCATTGCTCGTACCCTTGGCCCGGAACAGCCGCTTGACGATCCACTTGGTGCTCCGTTGCCGCGAATCTGCTGAAAAGAAGACAATGAAACAGAGGTAGAAATTCAAATGGATTCCAGCAGACTCGCCGTAGTTTGGTGAATCGTGCCTTAGAGCGGCAGTTGTACCTCCGATTCGTTTCCTCTGTTGGAAGGAAATCGAAACGCTCTACTTTTCGCATGGCTCAAACGATTTTGGATGGTGGATTTGAGTAATCTCGCATGCTGCCTCAACATCTCCCTCGCGGACAAGGATGTTGATTCCCAGCGTTCCTGTAAAGCCTGCTTGGTGTTCTCCGTCAATCTCGCATTTGATCTCGTGATTTAGAAGAGTATTCTTGATTAACTCAGCTTCGACTGCATCGTTGACGGTGCATACAGTAGCGAGACGGATGTCGGGGCTCTGGATTTTTACTTTTTTCATTTGTTCGTTTTCAATAGAATTTCTGAGCGTAAACGCACATCGCGCGCAAACAATGTGCCCGATTAGCACGTCTCACGGTTGCCAGTTTTTCAAATCCCCGATGATCTCCGTGCCCGAGTGCTCACTGTTCAAGTGACCGTGGACCTGTCGTTTGATGACCGCCACCTCGTATCGATTTTGATTTACTATACCGATAGCTGAACGGCGCGATTTCAACTGCGTGCTTCTTTGTTTGGAAGTTGCATTTTTCGTGCCAATTCCGAATTCGAATTGAATTTTACTTCAGATTCGTTGTCAACCGTTGACAGTCCTTCGCTGATACTCGCTTATCTTTTAGGTGTGCGAAACGTTGACAGGATCGGCGGTTTGGCTGGCATTGGCAACGGCTCGAACAATATCTGTGGTGGCGATCATGCCTATTGGTTTCCGGGATTTGTCCACAACCGGCAGGTGATGAATTCCGAAATTAGTCATCTTCGCCGCGGCTGTGGCGATGTCATCGTTTTCGGAAATTGTTTCGACGTCTGCGGTCATCACAGTCGCAACCTCTACTCCCTCGTTTTCTTCAGCCAATGCGTCGATTAGCGATTTGCGAACACACGCGGAAACGTGAGGCAATAAGCCAACGCTGCATTGTAAGTCGTAAGCAATATTCACAAGATCCGAGTTGGACAGTATGCCGCAGACCGACCCAGTGTCGTCGACGACGGGCAATGCCGAAAGGATTTTCTGATCCATCACGCCAATTGCTTTGGTCAGATCGGAGTGTTTATGAATTGAAACGATGTCGCGGGTCATGCAGTCGGCAACGCGTAGGTCGATGTTAATTATCACTTGATTCTCCAATGTTTTGTTTTGTTTGCCGCAAAATTGCACGTAGAAGTAGCAAGCATTTTCAGTCCATGATTCGCATCGCACACTCAGATTCGCCCAATTGCGTCGCCACTTGCTACGATGGAAGCGAGGTTGCAAATTCCAGACCAATGGCGATTGAGCGGGACGAGTGAAAGTGACGTTTGGTTCAGTTTTCTATTGAGGTCATGGTATCACGATTTCCCGAGACCGCGATTCAGGTCAACTTGATCGGCTTGAATGCTCGTTTATGCGAAATGGCATGCTGATTGCATATGTAAATCGCTGACAATCACGACCGCAGATCCATTAAAAACTCAAATGAAACTTACTTTCCTGGGAGCGAACCGACAGGTCACCGGTTCGCGATATTGCCTTGAGGCAAGCGGCACGAAAATCATGATCGACTGTGGCATGGTTCAAGAGCGAGAATTCCTTGCTCGCAATTGGGACCCTTGTCCGATCCCGTGTGATGAATTTTCTGCAATGGTGCTGACCCATGTTCACATCGACCATTCTGGCTTGATTCCGAAATTTGTTCGTGATGGGTTTCAGGGCCCTATCTACGCGACGGCGCCCTCGGTCGACCTCGTTGATATCATGTTGTTGGATTCGGCTCGAATTCAGGAGGAAGATGCAAGGTACAAAAAGCGTCGTCACGAACGAGAAGGGCGGCAAGGCAAGCATCCCGAAGTTCCGCTATACACAGAAAAAGATGCGGTGAAAGCGCTTCGACAGTTCAAAGCGGTCGAATACGAAACACCGATTAAGGTCAACGACGCATTCACGGTTACCTTTCACGACGCAGGCCATATTCTTGGTTCGGCCTGCGTCCAAGTCGTAGCAACCGAAAATGGAATGAGCCGAACGTTTTTGTTCTCCGGAGATCTTGGTCAATGGAACCGCCCATTGATGAACGACCCAACGACTTTCGACTCGGCTGATTATGTTGTGATGGAGTCAACTTATGGTGATCGCGAGCACAAAGATGCCGGTGATATCGGCGAGCAGATGGCGGAAATTATCAATCGAACAGTTGAGCGTGGCGGCAACGTGGTGATTCCGACTTTTGCTGTCGAACGCGCTCAGGAGTTGACATACCATATCAGTCGATTGATCCATCACAAAAAGATTCCCGTACTGCCTGTGTATCTTGATAGCCCGATGGCCGTTGATGTCACAAAAGTCTTTCGGCGAAACGTTGAGTACATGGATGACAAGGCGAAGGAAATGGCAAAACTTGGTGTTCCGCCCATGGGCTTGCCAGAGTTCATCAACTTGGTCTCGAGTGTCGAAGGCTCCAAGGCGATCAATACAACCAAGGAGCCGTCGATCATTATGTCGGCCTCGGGTATGTGTAACGCAGGCCGAATTAAGCACCACCTGCGCAATAATATCAGCAATCAAAAAAATACGATTTTGTTTGTTGGGTTTCAGGCTCGTGGTACGCTTGGGCGTCAAGTGTTGGAAGGCAGCACGAAAGTTCGGATTCATGGCCAAATGCGAAAAGTTCGCGCTGAGATCGCGCAGATATTTGGTTTTTCTGGACATGCTGACCGAACGGATTTGTTGCAATGGCTCGGAAGTATGGGGGCTACGCCACGGCAGGTCTTTCTCACACATGGTGAAGAGGCGTCATCCTTGGCCCTTTCGAAACAGGTCGAGGAAAAGCTCCGACTCCCGGTGATCGTGCCAGCTTACGGCGAATCGTACGAGTTTGACTTGAGCGAAGAAGCTGCCGATGCAGTGTCGACTCGGTCTGCGAAGTCGGTTCTCGATGCGGCCCACCCACCGATGATTGCGCTGCCACGCGAGGTCGCTGAAATGGTCAAACAGATAGAAGGCCATGCTGATACCGAGTTTCTGAATTCTCCACTATCAGTTCCGGCTGATTTTATACACGAAGACCCTTGGCGCGTTCTGCGAATTCAAAGCGATGCAATTCAAGGTGTCGAAATGATGACGCGGGCATTACAGGGTTGCAAACGTTCGGTTGCCGTCTTTGGCAGTGCTAGAACGGATTCAATGAGCGAAACTTACAAGCTTGCGGTCGATACAACTCGACAGTTGGGAGAATCCGGTTTCGCAATCATTACCGGCGGGGGACCAGGGATTATGGAAGCAGCCAACCGCGGTGCACGAGAAGCAAAGGCTCACTCAATCGCGCTTAATATTAGCCTGTCCAGTGAGCAGCAAGTAAACCCCTACGTTGATTTTCACTACACGTGCCACTACTTTTTCGTCCGCAAGATGATGTTCGTGAAGTACGCACAGGCCTTTATCATATTTCCCGGCGGTTTCGGTACTCTCGACGAGTTGTTCGAATCGCTGACATTGATTCAAACCGGCAAGCTTAACGAGTTTCCCGTCGTGCTGGTCGGAAGCGATTACTGGAACCCGCTCATCCGATGGCTCCAGTCTGAGACTTTTCACCGCGGATTTATCGATGCGGACGACATGAAGCGATTGGTTGTCGTAGATACTGCGGAGGAGATTGTAAAGCTGTTGGCGACGTAGCAAGCTGTTGGCGACGTAGAGAAACGGGATAACACAAAGCAAGTAAACCAAGAGAAGGACGCAGCAATCGGTTTTCTGCCCACCAAGAGTGCGTCCTAAATCGCCTTCTTCGTTTCGCCGTCGTGGAATCTGTCCGTTCCACCGACTGGCGGAACGTTTGTCCGATCGCTGAAATGGATTTTATCAGCGATCATTGATTCTATTTTGAATAGCCTCTCAGTCTTTTTCGGTAGTTTCTCTTAGCCCGTTCAACAATCTTAGCCCGTTCAACAATCCCACGCATACAATTGGGCTTTCCGATTGCTAAATCAAATCCGTCAAATTTGATTCGTGACGACTAGCCTTTGATCGAAATCTTGCGTGGCCTTGCTTCTTCGGTTTTTGGTGCTGTAACGGTCAGCACGCCGTTTTTGCATTGGGCAACGGTTTCGTCTTCATTGATTGCCGATGGTAAGACCACTGAACGAGTGAAGCTACCCGATGTGCGTTCAATACGATGGAATTGCTTGGCCTCCTCCATTTCATCATTCTCTTCGTTTCGTTGTCCGCGTATGGTCAACGTGTTGTTATCGATTTGAATGTCAACTTCGTCTGGCGCGACGCCTGGTAAATCAAGCTTCACAACAAATGCACGCTCCGTTTCGGCAACGTCCATTGCCGCATTCATCACGTCAGCGAATGGACGGCCGTTGCTTTCTGTCATGAATTGATTGAAAAAATCGTCAAAAAATGGGCGAGCGAAAAGCGATCGGCCGAACGGGGTGTGCACGACAGAATTGGGAGTTGGTGTGACAACTTTCTTGTTCATCTTTTGAGTCTCCATAAAAAAATGACGGATCACATGAATTGACAAAAATTTGCGATCTTGCTGGTTCGGATTTGCCGCAACCTTTGTGCCGAAACCGTGGGGAAATAATGGTCCTTTGGCAGTCCGTTTGATTTTTTGAGAAAATTCTATTCTCGAAGAGGTCAAGCTAACCAAATCCAAAATGGAGACGCAGCTCGGGCTAGTTGGTGCTTCAAGGTTGGCCGCATTTTCATGAAGAACACCTTTCATAGCGCGCTCCATCGCGTCACCATGCGTGCGAAATCGCACTATGGAGTGAAGCTATGTTTGCCCGCGAGTATCGCCAATGAAGCTAATTAATGTCTTTAAATTTATGCTGATGACGTTGAATCAGCCGAGCGGTTTGCCTCGGAAAACCGGCAGCAGCGTATTAGATGATTGATTGCGTTTTCGGTTCTTTCATGGTCTGAACGCAAGGCAATTCTAATTCGGGCTTATCATTCGGGCTTATCATTCCCGGCGTGACGCAGAAAAGAGTGCCGGCTGATTGGAATGAATCCGTGCTGCTCATCAAAATACAAATAGTGGGTAATGTCGATTGTCGATTCAAAGACTTCGACCATATTAAACGAATTTTTTTCTTGTTCTCGACCTCTGCCGCGCCTGGATGTTGTTGTGCCCGACTGGGCGATGATGATCCCACGGTCACGATGGGTTCCGGGAAAAAAATCGAGTGAGTTACCGATGTACGCCCGATGTAAATGACCGCCAAGGATCAAATCGACATCCAGCTCAATGAAACGCGTAATAGCTCGTTTTGATTTTGGCATGGTCCAGTCGTGCAGGTAGTCCGGGGCCGGAGCGAAGTGATGATGGGCGACAACGATCTTGATCGTCTCCTCTGGTGCATCGGAAAACGCATCTTTGCAGTGATCCAGTTGCCACGAATGAATGCGACCATTGCTAATGGCGGTTCTAGGGGCCGTTGAATCGAGTCCAACTAGGATCGCGGAATCCAACCGAATGACCGGATTTAAATCTTCAGAGATGATTTCTTTGTACAAACCGTGTGGATTGCTGAACCGTTGAAACAAACGGTAGAGCGGCACGTCATGGTTACCGGGAATCACAAGTGTTGGAACTTGTGGAAGCCGTCCAATAAACGTCTTTGCCGCTTCAAATTGATCTCGTGTTGCTCTCTGAGTCAGGTCACCGCTCACAACAACGACATCAGGACTCAGTGACCCCGCGACGTTCACGACCGCGTCCGCGACGTCCTGAACTAACGGAGGCCCGAAGTGTAGATCGGAAATATGTAGAATGGAAATTTTGGGTTTTTCATCGCTTCGGTTCATGGGAAAGATGGCCGGAGGGGAGAAGTTCGTCATTTGTTAAGTGTGCACGTTCTGAATAAAAAATTTCCAATACGCGGTCGAGCTAAGGCATGCACACGACATACCAAACGTGTGTATTGACTCACCTGCATCCAACCAAATAGGTGCTAATTGTTGAGCATTTTTCGCACACTTGGCTCATTGGCGCGCAATGTGCACATGTTCGCATAAATCGCCATTTAGTATTTTTAACGAAATTTCGAATCCATCGATGCACTCAACAAAAAGATCTTCAATGGCGTTTGAGCCCCAATTCAAATGCTTAATCCTAAATAGGAGAAGGGAATTGGACGACGGTTTGGTCCGATGTTCCGTGCACCGTTTCCCAGCACTGTGTGTTGGAGCTGATTCGTTCCACAAATGATCCAAGGGTTAGAGATGGATCTTATCAAAAGACCGCAAAACCACGAGGGATTATGATTTCTGACTTATCGCATTATATCTCTGGGCAACGGTGGGGCGTTCTGATGGGAGCCTTTAACGCCAACTTGATTTGGATCATCTCAGTCACGTTTGCGGCGCTTTCGATTGGAACAACTGTTCGACTGATTGCTCTCCGTAACACAACGGCCGACGTGATCGAGAAGCGAATTGGAAGTCTGAAAGTCTGGTGGATTTTGGCGCTGTTGTGGTCGGCGGCGGTATTGCTAGGACCGGTCGGAGTGGCTGTTTTATTGGCTGTCGCAAGTATTCTCGGAATGCGAGAATACTTACGGTTGATTGGATCGACGGAAGACATTGGCCGTATCACGATTATTGGTTTGTTCGTTTGCGGCGCAATTCACTATGGATTAATTCTTGCGGGATCTGACGATGCTGCAAAGTGGTTTTTGCCGATCGCTTTGTTACTGTTGATGGGTGCGATCAGGGCAACGACCTGCAGGACTGACGAATACATCAAAATCACAGCGGGCTTGGTATGGGGGGCTTTGCTAATGATTTATGCGTTGTCACATTCGCTCTTTCTGTTTAAGATCCAGACGCGACTTGAGCCATGGGTTGGTAATGCGGGTTGGTTTCTCTTTCTCGTCATCATCACCGAAATGAACGACATCATGCAGGCGATTGTTGGCAGGAAGATCGGCAGGCACAAAATCACGCCTTTGGTTTCGCCAAACAAGTCGGTCGAAGGACTCCTCGGTGGCCTCGGCACTTCACTTGTATTGTCGGTCTTACTCGCACCATTTATGACCACGATTACTCTTGACCGCAGCTTTTGGGGTGGTGTTTTTCTATCTTCGATGGCAGGTCTACTAATCTCAATGGCCGGTTTTCTAGGAGACATCAATATGTCGGCGATCAAACGTGATGCCGGAGTGAAAGATGGAAGCTCGCTCCTTCCGGGAATGGGCGGAATCATTGATCGTATCGACAGCTTAACGTTTACCGGACCCGCATTTTATTACTTTGTAGTGCTATTGAATCCGTTGTCAATTTGAGTGATCGTTGACGAATGATCGAAACCACGACCTATCTATCATCCAATGAACCAATTCGAAAAAACTCCGAGTGATGAAGAGGAGAGCTCGATCGCCGAGCCGATCGAACCCCGTGACGAGGCGTACAAGGACTCGATTGTTACCATTCCGAATCTGATCTGTTTCGCTCGTTTGATAGGATCGTTCGTGTTGTTTGCATTCGCCGTTGTTGAGTGGCGGATCCCGTTTGTTGCGTTGTTTATTGTCCTGAGTTTATCCGATTGGATTGACGGAAAACTGGCTCGTTGGTTGCACCAAAGATCTGATTTCGGTGCCAGGCTCGATAGCCTTGCCGATGCAGCGTTGTACGCCGGACTGATCGGTGGCGTCTTGCTTCTCAGCTGGCAGAAATTACAAGGCGAATTGATTTGGTGGATCATCGTTGGCATTTTCAGTTATGCCCTCACGACAGGAGCTGGAATATGGAAATATGGCCGTATTCCCAGCTACCATACTTACGGAGCAAAGGTGACACAATGGTTTGCCTTGCTTGCTGGTGGCTTTGTAATTTTGGATGGGTCCGATTGGCCAATACGTATTGCGATGATTGCCCTGACGTTGACAAATTTGGAGGCGACTGCCATCACCTTTGTCTTGAAAGAATGGCGTGCTGATGTGCTCACACTTTTCCACGTATGGCCCAAAGACATTCATGCAAAAATAATGGAAGACAGAGCGGCCAAACAACGTCATGGACAACGCGGTGCTGAAAATGGATGAATCCGTGTGACCCGTCGAGGGGACGAATCGAGTCACGATCTCGCAGTTCTTGAATTCACCGGATTAACACGACAATCGATCGTTGGGCAACGTTCATTGAAGATGCCACAACAGTTTCAGCATGCATTTCGTCAATAATTGCGTTAGGTGATTCAAGTGACGTGTCAATGACGCGGTGCCAATCGCCAACGGCTCCTTCGTGGATTCCAAATTTTAGATCGTAATCGTTGGCGTTGATCATCACGTAAAGATCGGAATCGTTTTGTGACTTTCCGTGGAGGCACCACGCTATGGCTTTTGATGGCGTTGACAGATCGGGTTGATGGTCTGCACCATACCAATGGATGTCATCACGCCAGAAACGAGATCGACTGATGGAAGGGTGTTTTTTGCGAAAGGAAATCATCATCTTAAAGAACTGAAAAATGTCAGAGTACCGATCGTAACGGCTCCAATCCAACCAACTTGTCTCATTGTCCTGGTTGAACGGATTGCTGTTGCCCAGCTGGGTTTGAAGAAATTCATCACCCATGCGAAACATCGGTGTTCCGTTGGAGAGCATCAGCAAAGTAAAGTAGTTCTTGATTTGACGCTTCCGCAGTTTCATGACCTCTGCGGGAACATGTTCTTCGCCTTCCCAACCGCAGTTCCATCGAAATTCAGCGGGACCATCTTTGTTTTCGTGTCCATTTGCCCAATTATTCTTCGTGTGATACGTAACGAGGTCATACATTGTCATCCCGTCGTGACAGGCGACATAGTTGATGGTTTGTGGAGGTCGAAATGCGAAAAGCCGCTCATCCGGAAAATGATCAGCGCTGCCGTAGACTCTCGTCATCAGGTCGGGAACGATTCCGCAATCTCCTCGTACAAACTGTTGTAACGTGTCTCGGTAGTCTGAATTCCATTGCATCCACAAATGCCCAGGGAACTTGCGTCCCAGTTGTTTCGTTCCAACAGCATCCCATGGTTCTGCGATAAGACGAACATCAGCCAGTTCATTGTCAGCAGCAATTTGGCTAAAGATTAGCGGGTCCTCTGTGTTGATCCGACCATCCGGATATCGAGTGAAGATCGATGCGAGATCAAAACGGAATCCGTCAACATGCATTTCCTGAACCCAGTATCGCAAGCTGTCCAGAATCAATTGCCGGGTCGCGGCATTGACGGTGTGCAATGTGTTGCCAGTCCCACTGAAATTGACGAATGGATTCTCGGCGTTTGGGTCAAGCATATAGTACGTCGAATTGTCGATGCCTTTCAGGGAATAGGTCGGCCCTGACGCATCTTGTTCGCATGTGTGATTGAATACGACATCCAAGATCACTTCAATACCGGCATCGTGAAACTTGTGAACCATAGATCGAAATTCATTCAACTGATCACATCGTTCGGAGTCGACCGAGTATTCATGATGCGGCGCGAAAAAGCTAAGCGGCATGTAGCCCCAATAGTTATCCTCTTGTGGATCAAATTGAAAAATGGGCATCAATTCAATCGCTGTGATTCCAAGATCGACAAGATAGGGGATCTTTTCAATCATGCCGGCA